>DAORCZ010001371.1:0-2126 GCA_035345735.1 Pseudomonadota bacterium
CTTGAGCTCGTGCAGCAGCGACAGCGACAGCTCAGGCAGGGTGACAATCGCCAGCATGTGCGCAAACACCGTGCCCTTGCCCTCGCGAGCCGGTGCGGTAATGACATAGCGAACCAGGAGCTCTTCCTTGCCGTCCTGATCGACGTCCAGCAGGCCGAGGGGCAAGAACTCAAACTGGGTGCAGTCTTTGCGGATCGCAGGCAGCTCTGCCCGACCTTGTACCTCAATGCCCGCGTCGCCATCCACCGCGTGGGTGATGCGCGGCGTGCAGCGCCCGCCATCGCATTGCAAAAACAGCTGGACGATGCCCCGCTTGCCAGGAAGTCGCTGTGCCTTGGGATGCGAATAGGTCAAGTCACTTGACGTAACTGGTAGTGTCTCTGACTCAATCTTGGTGGCTTTGAGCTTGCCAGCCACGCTCTTGGCCAGCTTGTCAAAATCGAGCGCGGTCTCCCCCACCGGCTTCTTCGCCCACAGGAGCGGCGCGCCCCCGAAGAGAAAAAGCGACAATCCCGCCCCAGCGAGCCAGGTTCTCTTCGTACGCCCACTCAATCGCAGTAACGCTCGCAGGACCATGGAGACCTTTCTACGGCGTGGTGTTGAGAAAAACCTGAAGCTGCCCTGGCTGCTTGATCTTGGGGTAGCCGCGACTCACCACCGCGAAGTCGCTCTTGCCATCGCTGTTCAGGTCGGCCGCCGCCACATTGCTATCGCCATACCCGAGGAGGTACGAGGGCTGTCGTGAGACATCTGCGAAGCCCTGGCCTGCCCCCAAGTTTAACAAGGTGCTGACGTGCCCTTGGCCCTCTTTCAGAATGTGTGACACCACCAGATCCGGCCGGCCATCGTGGTTGAAGTCGCCCACCGACATCGAAAAGGGCTGCGCCAGCGTGGTGTAGGTCGCGCGGGTGGCGGGATAGTTGGCCATGCCCTGGTTGGCAAAGACGCTGATCGCGGTGCCGCTCTGCTGGGTGGGGGTAAACACACCGCTGCCCACCAGATCGAGGAGTTGATCACCGTCTAGGTCCACCGCCTGCACTTGTGCATAGGCCCCTGCCCCCGTCGACAGCATCGGGCGAGCCGTGAAGTTGCCGGCGCCGTCCGACAAGAAGATGCCCAGGTTGCTCACAAGCTGGGTTGCCAGCGCACCCGTCGTCGTCTGGACGTAGGTGATGTCATCGCGGCCATCCTTGTCGAGATCGCGTACCTGAACGTTGCCGAAGAGCGTAAACCCACAGTTGATGCCAAGCGCCAGGTTGATGCCGCCGGCATTGGCCTGATAGACCAAAAGCAGACCCGGCAGCGACGTGTTCGCGTCGGAGGCCACGATGACCTCGGGATCGCTATTGCCCATCACATTGCCCACCGCCAGCGTCCGTGGTGCGGTCCCAGCCGGCGTACTCAACGCAAAGGTCTTGTCGAACGTGAAGTTGCCCTGGCCGTCGTTAAGCACAACGATCAAGAGGCTCGCACTGGCGCTAATTCCGACGACGTCGAGCGTACCGTCGAGATCGAGATCGGCAAGCTGGAGATCATCCATCGTGTCCGGCAGTTCCAGAATCTTCGGCAACCCCGGTAAGCGCCCCGCCCCCTGATTGCGAAACACCGCCACAAACCCCGCCGTGCTGTTCCGCAGCCCTGCCAACACCACATCTGGCAGCCCGTCCCGGTCGACGTCCCCCTCCTCTTCCCGCGCAACAGCGTCGCGGAGGGCTGAATGCGGGCGCGGACATATAGGGATCGCCGGGGAATGCGCCGGCTGGGTGGCGGGGGCGATGCGGCGGGCGTTTGACGGCTGGATCTCGGCCGACCTTACGGGCGCCGGGAAAGGACAGTACCGCCGGAGTAAACGCCTGCACCGTGGGTCGAGCAGCGGCGGGCAGAACGCCGGCTTCTTGCAGGCGGTGCTTGCTTGGCCAGGGGGGCGTTTGATACAAAGGAACTAGACGCCAGCCACCTCGGCTGGCGTTTCTATTTGCGCCAGTTGCCGTGAGGTGACTGGCGTTTCTTTTTCGGACGCTCGCCGCCACCCAGGGTCACCCCGACCCCTCCCGCCCATTCGAACCTCGCTCTGCGTCAAGTCCCGCGGTGGACTTTGCGGTTGGCGACTTGCGTCCACAGGAGAC
>DAORCZ010001372.1:0-2123 GCA_035345735.1 Pseudomonadota bacterium
CAGCATCAACTCGCCGATGCAGTGCATGATGAAAGAGGTCTGCGCCCAGTGCCTGCAGAAGCACACCGACCCGGTCACCGGCAAAGAGACCGTGGTCTTCTCGTGCTTCAACCAGGATCAGGAGCTAGACCGCGTCAGCTGGCAGAACCTGGCCGACCGCCTGCGTCAGAACAGCACGCAGGAGAAGCTCTCGAACCACTGGCTCGATCACCTGCTTAAGTAGGGCTGCGCCGTCGCCGTGCGTCGCTATGCCGTGCGCGCGGCGGGCGGTGCGACCTGATGGGTGAGTGGTCGCTCGCGCTCAAGCGCGAAGAAGCTCGGCGTGGCGAGGCGAAACAGGCCGAGGTCGAGGTATGACCAGCCCAGCAAGAGTTCGACGCCCCCCGCCTGGAGGGCGACAAGGGGATCGCGGACGCGACCGATGGGATCGAAGCGACGATTCCTTCCGCGACCGTAGTCGATGAGCAGCCCGTCCCCGTAGGGCCAGGGCGACTCGTCAGGGCGGGCCGGTACGACCTGATAGTGGCCAAAGGTGATCGGCTCTCCGCGTCGCAGGAGTGGCTGACTGTCAGCACCGATGCCGCGCTGCTGCACGCGGACATTCCAGCCGCGCAGCACATCGCCATCGCGCAGAAAGACCTTCTGAAACGTCTTCCACGACAGGCGCTCAACGAAGCGCGGCAACCCCAGCGCAGTGCCGCGGTATTCCCAGTTGTCGAGCGCCTGCGGCGCGATGGCGTGTCCGTGCTGCAGCAGCCGGCGTAGCTCGGCCCGGGACAGCGTGAGCAGATCGTGGACATCGCGAATCGGCGGTAGCGGAGGTGAAGGCGTGCGAGTGTGGGCAGTCATGGGCGGCCTCCCGGCGCGGCCTAGGATGCCAAAAACTCAGCCGGCGGCCGAAATACCCGCACTACGCCATAAAACGTCGTCTCAGGATGGGCGCTGGCCGGTGCGCTGATTGAGATCGCCACAGGCTGCTTGGTGCTCGCTGATCAGTCGCGCTGCGGTGGTCGCTGCCAGGGCTTGCAGATCGGGATCGGCAAGCTGCTCTAGCTCTTGGCAGAGCTGAGCCAGCCGCAGCGCACCAAGAGCCGACGCACTGCCTTTTAAGCGATGGGCCAGCCGTCGCATACGCGGCCAGTCGGCGGCATCGATGGCGCTGGTGATCGCGGCATCTTCTTCTTGCGCGGGGTCGACAAAGGTGCGGACAAGATCGCGCAGCACGTCAGCATTTCCGTGCAGCATGCGCGCGAGATCGTCCCAGCGCTGTGCGTCAATCGGGGCGGGGGATAGGCGGTCGTGGTCGGGCTGAGGTGTCTGGGGCATTCCGTCACGCGGGATCGCAGCCAGCGATTCCCTTAGGGTAGCCGAAGCGAAGACTGAGGAAGCAAACGAGCGACTAGCTGCGGGCCGATCGACGGCGGGCCAGCGTCCAGCCGAGGAGCGCCAAGCCAGCAAGGAGAGCCAGGCCGCTTGCGCCATGCGAGTGACCGGGGGCCTCACGGCACGAGCAGCCGGTGGCGATGGCTCCGCCGCCCCCCGGGTCGGTCGGGTTGCCTGCGCCGCTGCCCGGATCCTGGCACAGACCCTCGCGGCACTCCTGACCGCTGGGGCAGATGGCGTTGCTGCAGGGTGATGCGCAGGCTCCGCTGGCGTCGCAGTAGGTGCCGGCGGGACAGCTCATCGTTAGGCAGGCCTGCGGTACACACTGGCCGGTTTGGCTTTTGCAGACGGTGCCGCTTTCGCTGCACGGCAGGCAGTCACAGGTTGGGACGCAGGCGCCGGCGACGCAGGTCTTCTTCGGGCCGCAGTTGATGGCCTGGCCGGTGCTGGGATCCTTGCAGGGATCGATGCAGATGCCGCCCGAGCAGACCGTCGGCGGCGGACAGCGGATGCCATCGCAGGCGCTGACACAGGTCCCCCCGTTGCAGACCTGAGAGGCCGAGCAGTTCACGCCAGCGCAGGCGCTGTTGACGCAGCGTCCGCGATCGCAGACCAGGCCGCTGTTGGGGGGACAGGGAAACTCATCCAGACAGCTGCCGACGCAGCGCCCGCGATCGCAGATCTGCCCGCTGGGACAGCTTGCGCCGTCATCGATGGCGCCGTTGCAGTCGTTGTCCAAG
>DAORCZ010001373.1:0-2121 GCA_035345735.1 Pseudomonadota bacterium
GACAGCATGTTGCCGAAGTTGGCGCTGGCCGTGATGTAGATGTACTTGAGCGTGTTCTCCAGCGTCGCTCGCCCCAGACGCACGCCCTCGATGAGCACTGCCAGGTTGTTCTGCAGCAGCACGATCTGCGCCGCTTCTTTGGCGACATCGACCGCGGTATCGACGGAAATGCCGACGTGGGCGGCGTGCAAAGCGGGCGCATCGTTGATGCCATCGCCCAGATAGCCGACGACATGGCCGGCCCGCCGCAGCGAGAGGATGATTCGCTCTTTCTGGTTCGGTTCGATCTCGGCAAAGACATCGACGGCCTGCGCCCGCCGGGCGAGCGCTTCATCGGAGGTCTCGCGGAGTTCGCGACCGGTCAAGACCACTGGGGCGCCCAGACCGATGCGCTCGGCGACGGTGACGGCGACCTGTGCGTTGTCGCCGGTGATCATCTTCAAGCTCACCCCGAGGCGTCGTAGCTCAGCCACGGTCTCGGCCACGCCGGCTTTCGGCGGGTCGAGGAAGGCCACAAAGCCGAGGAAGGTCATCGCTGACTCATCGGCGACACTGACCGCCGCGCCCTCCCCTGCTGAGCCCGCGACGGGCGATGCCATCGGCTTGCGCGCCACCCCCAGGCAGCGCAGTCCAGCGCGCGAGAGATCGCGGAAGGTCCCTTCAATGCTCGCTGTCAGCTCAGCAATCGGCCGAGGCTGCGCCGACCCGTCCAGCGCGTACATGCAGATCGCCAAGATCTGCGACACCGCACCCTTGGTGAGCAGTACCGACTGCCCCCCTTCCTCGACCAGCACGCTGAGCCGCTTGCGCACGAAGTCGTACGGCACTTCGTCGAGCTTGCGGACCGCAGAGGTCGCGTTCGGCTCGCTCTCACGACGCAGGGCCTCGTCGATTGGGTTGGCCAGCCCGCTCTCGAAGCACGCATTGAGCACCGCGGCACGCAGCGTCAGGGCGCTTGGCTTGCCATCCGCTCCGACGGCGCGATCGAGTTTCACGCGGCCCTCGGTCAGCGTGCCGGTCTTGTCCGTGCACAGGACATCGATAGCTCCGAAGTCTTCGATCGAGGACAGGCGCTTGACGATGACCTTTGCCGTCGCCATGCGTCGCGCCCCCCGCGACAGGTTGACCGAGACGATGGCCGGAAGAAGCTCAGGAACGAGCCCCACCGCCAGAGCCAGCGAAAAGAGAAAGCTCTCCAGCCAGGGGCGATGCAGTGCCAGGTTGGCGGCCAAGATCAGCAGCGCAAGCAGCGACGTGACCTGGGCAATCATGATGCCGAAGCGCTCGACCCCGTGCTCGAACTCCGAGGGCGGGGGACGGCGATCGAGGCGTCGCATGATCTGCCCCAGCTCGGTATCAGGCCCGGTGGTCACGACTACTGCACGGCCGGTACCACTTACGACATGGGTCCCGGCGTACAGCATCGATCGCCGGGCAGGCAGTCCGGCCTCCGCGGCGACCGGCGCAGGCTCCTTTTCCACCGGGAAGGTCTCACCGGTAAGCGCCGCTTCGTCGGCGTGCAGATCACGAGACGTCAGAATGCGACAGTCGCCCGGAACGATGGCACCTGCGCTCAGCAGCACCACGTCACCGGGGACCACCTCATCGGTGGCGATCTCGACCTCGTGGCCATCGCGCAGCACCGTCGATCGCGTCACCACCAGAGCGAGCAGCTTTTCGACCGCCCGGGTCGCGCCGTGCTCTTGCGTGAAGCCGAGCAGCGTGCTGGCCACGACGATGGTGAGGATTACCAGGGCATCGGTTGTTTCGTTGACGACCACGCTGAGCAGGGCCGCCGAGAGCAGCATCAAGACCAGGGGACTCTTGAACTGCGCCAGCAGCAGAATCAGCGTTGATTGCCGTCGCTGAAGTGGAGGTTTCTGCTGGCCCAGACGGGCGGCTGCGCTGTCGCGGGAAAGCCCCTCGGCACAGCTGCCGAGCTCACGCAGGACAAGGTCGCTCGGGGCGACCCAAGGCGCTGGGTTCACAGCCCTGCGTTGTACCGGAATTTCCGGGCGAGGCGAAGGAGGACGAAGAGGGAAAAACGAAGGAGGCGAGCGAGAGGGGGAATGCGGGCTTAGCGAACGATGAAGGGGAAAGTCAGTGTCATCGGGTCACCGC
>DAORCZ010001374.1:0-2119 GCA_035345735.1 Pseudomonadota bacterium
GTTGTTCCCGGGCGGCTCGGGTGAGTCTGCTAAGCTACGCTCTCTTGTTTGCTCTGCTCGTGCCTCCTTCCCCCCTCTACTCGGCAAACGCTAGGAGTCCCCATGCGTCGTACTTTCTCGTCGCTGCTGTTCTTCGCATCCCTGGCCGGCACTCCGGCTTGCGTCGGCAATCCCAGCGAGCTGCCCCCCCTGCCCGCGGTTGGCAGTGGGCAATTTTTGGCCGTGGCCACCAGCGACTTTCAGACCGGCGCGCTGCACACCATCGAACTCTCGACGATGCAGGTGCGGCGCGACATCGATGTCCTCGATCCTCAGCCAGTGGTGCGGGCCTTTGGCTCGCAGGTCTATGTCCTCGACCAGACGCACGGCACGGCGCGCATCTACGACGCGAAGCGCGACTTCGCTGCCCCGGCCGAGATCTCGTTCGCCAAGCTGCCCGAGCTACCCGGCACCCAGGCCAATCCCTATGACATCTATGTCGATGCCGCCAAGAACCGCGCCTATGTGACGCTGTACGGCAGCTTCGGATCGACGGCGGTAACCGGCAAGACGGCGCTCGGTGTCGTCGATCTGGCGCAACCTGCGGGCATCAGCTCGTTCATCGAGCTTCCGGTGGCCAGCGGCGATACCGACAACAACCCAGACGCCTCGCGGCTGATTGCCTGTGGCGGCTCGCTGTATGTGCTCTTGCAGGATCTGGATCGCACCACCTATAAGCCCGTCGGGCCGGGCCGCCTGGCCGTCGTCAGCTTGGCCGATCACAGCGTCCGCACGATTCAGCTAGCGGGCGAAAACCCGACCGCCCTGAGCGTCGTGCCGGGCTGCGCCGAAGCGGTCGTGGGCAGCGCCGGTGACCAGCTCAGCGGGATGCTTAGCGGGCGCTCCGGCGTCGAGCGTGTCGATCTCAAGACCGAGCAGACGCTGGGCTTGACGCTGCGCGACAGCGATCTGGGTGGCAACGTCAGCACCCTGGAAGCGGTGAGCGGCCGCGACGTATTCGTCGATGTCTCGCAGCGTCAGGGCACGAGCTACGCCAACGACGTCTATCTGGTCGATGCGGTCAACGGTCGCCGCGGCCAGAAGCTGCTTGGGCCCATGAAGTACGTGCCCTCGCTGCGTGTCGTCGGGCAGCAGGTCGTGGTGCTGTCCGCCGGGAGCGCCGGCAGCGGTCAGCTGCCGCCAGGCCTGTACGTGGGTCCGGCCAATGGTGACGTGTTGCCGACCACGCCCATCAACCTTGGCCTCGCCCCGATCTCGACGGACCTGTTCTCGCGCTAGACCCTCGCCGATCCCGCCGAATTCCCTCCGAAGTCCCTGCGCAATCTGACCGCTTTCCTGGGCCGCCGCGTCTGCAGCCGGCAGGCCAGAAGTGCGTCCAATCCCGCGCGAACACAAAGAAATTCGGTGTTTGTATTACGAATTGATGTAATCTCATAAGTCACGAGTGCCATGACCAGGCACTGCCCCCGACACCCAAAGATTCGTCTGTTGGCAGGAACCGCCGCACCACCCCGGCATCATCTGGCCGGTCAGAGTCGATAACGAATGCGACTATTTTCGTAAGGTGGAAGCCAACAGTTGTCCCAGTTGATTCGTACGAGACCCTTATGGAGGAAGAAATGAGTCGTGCATCGCAGGTATGTGCCGGATTCGTCGGGCTGGGAATGGCCCTGACGCTGGGGTCATGCCTCTCGCCGCAGGTGGGTGCGCCTTGTCCGATTCCGGAAAAGGCCACGGAAGCGCAGCGCATCGCCGCACTCAACGCCTGCTTCACGGTGCAGGGTGAGAAGTACTACGACGCGCGACCGCAGAAGGACGTCGACATCCTGTTTATGATCGACAACTCGCGATCAATGTCGCCCAAGCAGCGCGCGCTGGCCGCGAACATTCCGAAGTTCATCAAGAAGATCGAGTCGTTCGGCGCCAACTACCACGTCGGCATCGCCACGTCCGACGTCGGCACCACGCCGAGCGCCAGCTTCACGTACACTAACCCTGACCAGGCCGAGTGCAACACCTTCACCGGCCAGGACGGTCAGCTGCAGATCATGCCGTGCACGCAGCGCACCAATCAGTCGCCCGAGGCCCGCAACGCCTGCGACGCGCTGTGCACCAAGCC
>DAORCZ010001375.1:0-2117 GCA_035345735.1 Pseudomonadota bacterium
GTTCTCGGGCGTGAAATCCGGATACTTCGGGGGGCGCGGGCCGGGGATGTCGCGGGTCACTCCGCCCGAGGGAACCAGAGGTGTGGTTTCCTCGGAACCAGAGTTCCAGCGGACGACCGGTTCCGGCTCCGCCGCCTTGAGCGGGACCGCCGAGATTCCTGGCCCATAGGCCCCCGCCGGCGTATCTCCTCCCGGGTTCCCGACCAGAAAGACACCGCCCTGGCTGGCGCTCTCGCCCGAGCTACGGAAGCCGCCGCCGCCCCCGCCGTACTTGTTGGCATTGGTATTGTCGGGATTTCCTGCCACCGGAGCGCCCCCAGCGCCGCCCAGACCGCCGCCGCCACCGCCGGGGTAGCTGCGATCGGCAATCCCCAGCCCGCCCATGCCGCCCTGAGCACAGCTATCGACAATCGAGACCGCTGAGAGCACGACGCTGCCGTGCACAAACAGGGCTCCCCCAAGGCCGGCGCTGCCTCCCCCCCCGCCGTAGTAGCCATCGCCCCTGGTGGGGTCGGTGACCAGGGCTGCGCCACCCGCTGTGCCGTATGAAAATCCGCCAGCCAGCGTCAGGTTGCGCAGGGTCAGCGAGCCACTCGCCAGGCCTGGACTCAGCGCGCCCGCGACGTAAAAGAGACGAAACGGCGGCGTCCCCGCCTCGCTGCAGGTGCCCGCATTGCGACGGCGAATCGTCGCACCGCGCCCTTCGATGTCGAGGGCAAAGTCGATCTCGGGCAGGCCGTTGGGGCCATACCAGTAATTATCCACCGTATCTAATTCATAAACACAGCCTGTTCTTAGTGCTAATCGATAGGCTGTACCGCTGCTCCGTGATTTCGCGTCTTTGATGGCACCAATCAGCTCTTCCTTGGTGCAGCCCGTCAGCTCGCGGTCGTAGGCAGGGGCGGGTTGTGCGGCGACGGCAGGAGGGGTCGCACAATATCCGGGATTGTCTCGCACATACGAGTCATTCGTCCAAACCGACTGACAGCCAATCAACAGGCCAGTTATTGCGGTAATTTTCTTATTCATAATCCCCTCCCCTAAATTGCAATATAATCTGTTCGTTTGCCTTATGGTGGCGCGGTTGCCGCGCGGGCCGGCGCTGGTCCCCCGGGTGCTCGACGGGCTCCCGGAGGCAAGCTAAGAGCCAGCCCTGCGATGGTCAGCACACCTCCCGAGACCAAGAGCCCAATCGCCGGGGCGCGGGTGTCCAGGAACTGCTGACAGTTCGCGGCGTCGCCCGTCACGCAGCGACGGTCGAAGTAGGCCGCGGAGGCCCCAAAGCCCAGCAAGAGTGCCCCCACCCCCAGCCCAGCCAGGCCGAGCGCCAAGCGCCAGGCCGGCCGCGGTCGGCGTCCCCCAGGCTGCGGCGGCAGCGGCGCCACCTGGGCCAGCGGTGCTGGCGGCGGCTCCGGCAACAGCGACAGCGAGTAGCGCAGCAGCGGGTTGTCTCCCTCGGTCAAAAGCAGGCTCTGACTCAGCTCTTCGTAGTCCGGCTGACGGAGGCGAAGCTCACGACGCCCAGCGAAGACCACGCCGCGAAACGGCGTACGGCCCAGGTTCTGCTGATCGAGCCGAAGCTCACTATCACTCGGCTCGCTGTGCACCTCGATCTGGGCTCGCGGACGAGCGGTGGCGGCCTTGTAGAAGCTCGGCACGGTGGCCTTGACCTGCTTGAGCAGAGCGTCCAGGTTGCAGTCGCTGCAGCCCTGCTCGCTATGTCCAGCCGGCTCGGCCATGGCGGCATCGAACAGATCCAGCGCGACGCGCGGTCCGCCCGGCTCGCGCCGCACCTGCACCATCAGCACGTAGTCGGCCTCGCAGCGCTGCGCTAGCTCGCGGGCACAGCGCGCGGGCTCACCGCACTCTCCGGGTGCCGGCTCACCGACGACGGTGAAGACGACGTCGCGCGACAACGGCGACAGCCGCAGGCCCAGCAGTGCGGCTTCGACCGAGAGCAAAATCCGTCGCTGCTCGGCCGGGTCCAGCCCGGCATAGCTGTCGAGCACCACCACCCCCGGCAGGATCGAAAGCAGCAGCGCGCGCGAGTTCACATCAATGCGCAGCTCCGCCAGCCGCCCGACAGAGAGCCGGACCTGGTCGGTGAGGCGTCGGCC
>DAORCZ010001376.1:0-2116 GCA_035345735.1 Pseudomonadota bacterium
CAGGATCGCGCTGCCATGCAAGGCCATTCCTAACACCAGCGCGATGGCTTGCGACCAGAGACCTGCAAATAAGACACGGTTGTTTTTGCGGTTTTCGAACATGGCAATCTCCTTCGAACAAAGTGTTGAAACAGAAGACCTGCAGAGCCCGCGCGGGCGAGCCCGAAAGCCGGCTTGGCGGCCGACTTGGCGGCCGACTTGGCCGGGCGGCTCAGGAGCGCGGAGTCCGACGGGTCCGCGGGGTTGCCGAGGCGCGCTTGGCCGGACGGCGCGTCACTTTCATCTCGCTGTCGTCCTTGCCCACTAGGTTCTGCAGGCAGAGGGCGACGTGCTCACGGCGGACGCGCTCGTCGCTCAGCGTCAGGCCGGTGGCTTGGGTCAGCTGGGGACCGACGAGCAGGGGATAGACCAGGCCAGAGATGGCCTGAATGATGCGCAGCATCAGGCGACGCTCCTGCGTCTCGCCGCTGACCTCGCGCACCAGCCGCTTGAGGACCTGCAGGCCCTCAGCGCGCAGGAAGCCCAGGTACTGGCTCTGCCCATCGCCGCCGAGCAGGCCGCCGCCGATGGCCTGGCGATACACCTCGGGGTAGCGCAAGAGCACCGTCGAAAACTCATCCAAGAAGCGGCGCAGGCGCTCGCGGGCCGATACCTCCTCCTCAGAGAGGCCAGCGAAGGCGTGGCGCAGGCCGGCGGTGAGCTCGACCAAGACCTCGTTGACCAGGGCATCTTTCGAGCCGAAGTGATAGTTCACCGCGGCGACATTCACGCCGGCTTGCTCGGCGATCTGACGGATGGTCAGGGCGGCCAGGCCTTCTTTCTGAATCGCCTGCAGCGTGACCGCGATGATCTGCTCGCGTGTCGCCTTGCCGACCAGGTTCTGGGTTCGTCGCGCGGTCATGGCTGCACCGGGTTCGCTGCAAGCGCCGTTAAGCCGGCTGCGGAAGCGCTCTCTGCGACGGGGCGACCGGGTTGCGCGACAGCCACAGGCCAATGCATTCGAGCGTGATCATCGAGACGTGAATCGCGATGCCGGCGTGCGTGATGCCGTAGTGTTCGATGTCGCGCCAGAACAGAAAGTTCGCGGCCAGCGGGGCGGCGTGTCCCAGGATGCCGATGAGGTGCCATGGCCGCGTGTTTACCACGGTCGAGGCCAGCCAGAGGGCCACGCCGAGCGTCGTCATCAGCAGATAGGCCTGGAAGAGTCCGATGTAGCCAATCGGCTCGGCGTGCAGCATGCCGAACTGGCCGCTGCCCGACAGATAGCCAAGGCCACTTGCCGTCGTGAGGGCCAGCGTCGCCAAGATCAGCAGCGAGCCGTGGATGCGCAGGACGGTCTGACTTGTGCGGTGGGCTTTGGGGTTGTGCTCGAACATGGGGGACTCCTTTTCTTGATGCGGTTCACTGGGCCGGCCGGACCGAGACTTCGGCGGCGGATCGAGAGAGCTGCAGTGCGGCCAGGGTTTGGACCAGCACGAAGGCGAAGTGGCAGGCAGTAATCACGACGCCAAAGCCCCGCATGTCTAGCGAGCCGAAGGCGGGTTCAAAGAACAGCAGGTTGCTGCCGCCCAAGATGACGTGGATGGTGGCCGAAAGGACGTGCAGGCGACGGCGGTCCGGGCGCTGCGCCCCCGTCCACAGCACGATGCCAAACAGCAGGGCCAGAAGGTGTGCCTCAAAGCTGCTGATGGCCAGCGGGGCGCGGAACATGGCCGCGGCCAAAGGTCCGCGATTGAAGAAGTGACCGACGGCGTCGGCGACCGCGGCGCCCCCACCCATCAGCATCAGAAAGGCCGCGTTGATCTGCAAGCGGTGAGACGTGGACATCTGGGACTCCTTTCGTTTCAGACAAAGTTTAAAACAACGATTCAATCACTGTTTGAATCATGGCCGGCCAAGTTCAGGTTGTCCAGAACTTTCTGGTGCGAGACCGGAATCAGCGACGGGGAAACGCGGGTCTGGGGATGGCGGGGAACTAGGAGCGTGTTGGCGCAATCGCCCTACTGCGGCTGCGCGGGTCTGGCCGGACTCGGCTTACGTCTCCCCATCGACGTTGTCGATGGGGGCCCACACTCCCTCGGTCGCCGTACTTCCAGTACGGCTCGGTCGGTCGTTC
>DAORCZ010001377.1:0-2112 GCA_035345735.1 Pseudomonadota bacterium
CCGTCGATCTCGATGATCTTGCCGACCACGCGGTTCATCACCTCGCGATCGTGGCTGGTCATGATCACGGTGCCGGGATAGCCGCGCAGGAAGCCCTCCAGCCACAGGATCGACTCGATATCGAGGTAGTTCGTCGGCTCGTCGAGCAGCAGGATCTCGGGCTGCAGCAGGAGGATGCGGGCCAGGGCGACGCGCATCTTCCAGCCACCCGACAGATGTCCGACGTCGCCGGCCACCTGCTCGGGCGAGAGACCGAGTCCCGCGAGGATGGTCTGGGCGCGGGCCTCGATGTCGTAACCGCCTAGCTCTTGAAAGCGGGCCTGCACATCACCGTAGCGGGCAATCGTGGCGTCGAGATCATCGCTGCCCTCGGCCATCGCCGTCTCCAGGGCCTTGAGCTCTTCGCCCAGCGTTGCGACTTCGCCGGCGCCCGCGACCGTCTCGGCCAGCACGCTACGGCCGCGAAGCTCGGAGATGTCTTGGTTGAAGTAGCCGATGCTCAGACGACGCGGACGCTCGATTGAGCCTTCGTCCGGCGTCTCACGGCCGATGATCAGGCGAAAGATCGTCGTCTTGCCGGCACCGTTCGGGCCGACCAAACCAATCTTTTCGCCGGGGTTGATCTGAAAGGCGGCGTCGACGAAGAGAATCTGTCCGCCGTACTGCTTGGTGACGTTGCTAAAGGCAATCATGGGGATGAAGGCTCAGGGGGACTCAGGAATAGAGCGGTCAGGCGTGTCGCTGCCATCAGCGCAGCAGGCTAAACAGCACGAAACAGTACACACCAGCGACGAGGATCATGGCCATGCCCCAGGCGAGGAGCTGACGATACAGACGATCGCGCTCTCCGCTTACGCAGGCCGCAACACAGAGCGAGCCGAGCGTCGAAAGCGGTGAGACATCGACGAGGTGCGCGCCGATGTTCACGCTATCGGCCAGGGCCAGGGCATTGCCGCCGCCGATCTTTTGGATCAGGCCAGGAATCGTCGGCAGGAAGGCCGGCAGGACCACACCGGACGAGCTGCTGTAGGCCGAAAGCGCGCCGGTGAGCAGGCCCATCACGCCCGGGGCGGTGGTTGGCGTCGACAGCCGTCCAAGCAGGCGCGTGCAGAGCTCAATGCCACCGGTGCGTTCGAGGATGCCCATCAGCACCGTCATGCCGCAGACCACCAGCATCGTCTCCCACGGGATGGTGGCCAGCGCCTGGCGCTCGTCGCCGAGGCGAAACAGGCTGAGCAGCAGCGCCGCGCCGAGGGCCACCGGGCCGACCTCCAGCCGAAAGCGGGCGATCAAAAGCAGCATGCTGCACAGCACGACCAGCGTGGCCACGTGTCGGTACTCAAGCGGTCGCTTGCGGCGCACCAACAGCGTCTGCAACCGCTCGTGCTGCGCGGCCGTGGGCGGATCACGCAGCAGGCGCAGCCCGCCAAACAGGAGGTAGCCAGAAAAGCCAACGATGACGTGCGCCAGCAGGCACTGGAAGTAGGTGTGCCAGGCGTAGCCGGCAAGGCCGATGCGCGCCATGAAGCTGGCTGCGATAACCCCGGTGGGAGCGACGGGCGAAAACGCCGTGGCATTGCCCCCACACGCCACCATAAGGGCCATCAGAAACGGCGGGATCCCGAGCTCAGCGGCGACTTCCATCGCGATCGGGGCCAGCAGCGCCACCGAGCCGATGTTGCCGGCCCCCAGCGTGCCGAGCAGCACGGCCAGCCCAAAGAAGCTCACCGGCATCAGGCCAATCCGTCCCCCGGTCAGCTGCACCGCCCAGCCCGCCAGCCGATCCAGCGTGCCGTTGACTCGCGCATGGCCGAACAAGAACGTCAGACCCAGAAGCGTCAGCAGCAGGCCGTTGGGAAAGCTGGCGCTGATCTCGCGCGGGGGGATGCCCAGCAGGAACGCGCCGAGCAGATAGGCCAAGCCCAACCCCAACAGCCCCACATTGAGCTGCGAAAATACACTGAGCGCGATGGCGACCAGCAGCGCAGCCAGCGACAGCAGAGCGGGCAGCATGACAGACCGGGGCTAGTCCACCGATAGGAGGTAAAACTTCAGGTAGCGGCCCTCGGGAAACGCGGGGGGCAGCGGGTGATCGGGGCCCTGCGAGGCGAT
>DAORCZ010001378.1:0-2112 GCA_035345735.1 Pseudomonadota bacterium
CGTCGAGGAGGCGGGCCAGCCGGAGCGCCTCGGAAGCCCCGCTCAAGACCACGGCCGAAGGGGCGTTGACCGCCGCGATATCGAGCTGGCCTTCTACTTTGAGGTCCCCGAGAATCGTGCGGACTTCATCTGCGGCCAGGGCCACGGCCGCCATCTGGCCGCGACCGACCGCCTTGTGCATCAGGCGGCCGCGCAGGGCGGCAATGCGCAGCGTCGCCGCCAACGACAGGTGACCGGCGATGTGAGCAGCGGCGAGCTCGCCCACGCTGTGGCCGATGACCGCATCGGGTACGATCCCCCAGGACTTGAGCAGCTCCGCCAGCGCAATCTCGAGCGCCACCAGGACCGGCTGGGCGACGTCGGTATCCGCCAACCGGCTCGCCTGTTCGTCGGCCAGGAGCTCGCGGTTTATCGACCACGAGACCAGCTGTTGCAAGATGGTGTCACAGCTCTGGATGACGTTGCGGAAGACCGGCTCCGTCTCCAGCAGCGAGCGTCCCATGCCGAGCCACTGCGAGCCCTGCCCCGGGAAGACGAACACCAGCCGGGCTGGATCGGCGGTGGCAGCGCCCTTTAGCAAGTTGTCCGGCAGCTCGCCGCGGCCGTAGGCGGTCAGGGTCTCGACAAGCTCCGCCTTGGAGCTGGCGAGCAGCGTCAGGCGCTGGGATTGGTGCGTGCGCCGCACGCTGGCGGTGTAAGCAATATCGTGCAGCGACTCGTCGGTCCGGCTCAGATACTCCGCATAGGCCTTGGCCATCGCCAGCAGGGCCTGCGGGCTCCTGGCTGACAGCGGCACCAGGTAGCAGCTCTGCTGCGCCGCTGCAGGCGCTGCAGACCGGGGCGCCTCCTCAACTATCACGTGGGCGTTGGTGCCGCTGATGCCAAAGGCGCTTACTCCCGCTCTCCTTGGCTTGGGCCCGGCCGGCCACTGGATCGTCGTGGTCGGGATCGCAAGCGGTGTCTGCTCCAGCGAGATTCGCGGATTCAGCGTCTTGAAGTGCAGGTTTTGGGGGATCGCCTCGTTGGCCAGGCACAGCGCTGCCTTGATCAATCCCGCGATTCCGCTGGCTGCCTCTAGGTGTCCAAGGTTACTCTTCAGCGCTCCCAGGTAGCACTGCGACTTTTCCTCTCGGGCTCCCCCATACACCGCCTTGAGCGCCTCCACCTCGATCGGGTCTCCTAGCGAGGTCCCAGTCCCATGGGTCTCCACAAGCCCGATGTCCTGAGCGCTCAGGTGCGCAGACGCAAGGGCCTGGCGCAACAGCTGCTGCTGCGCCAGCACGTTGGGCGCCGTCAGGTCCGCCGACCGCCCGTCCTGGTTGACCGCAGAGCCGCGGATCACACACACGATCGGGTCGTGGTCTCGCACCGCGTCCGACAGCCTCTTGAGCACCACCACCGCGCACCCTTCAGAGCGCACCAGCCCGTTGGCCGCGGCGTCGAAGGTCTTGCATCGGCTGTCAGCAGACAGCGTGTTGGTCGCTGCCATCATGGCCATGATCTTGGGGCTCAGCAGGGCGTTGACCCCGGCGGCCAGGGCCAGCGAGCTCTCTCCGCTGCGGAGGCTCTGGCACGCCAGATGTACCGCCACCAGTGAAGACGAGCAGGCGGTGTCCACGACCATGCACGGGCCCTGCAGCCCGTACCAGTACGACAGCCGGCCGGCCGCGGTGCAGTTGACGGTGCCGATCATGTCGTGCGCGCCCAGCTGGTCGACGTCCTTGTCCAGGGTCAGCGTGTGGTAGTCCATGCTGGTTATGCCGACAAAGACCCCGGTGCGCGAGCCGAGCAGGAGATCGGGGCGCTGGCCAGCAGCCTCCAGGGCTTCCCAGGACAGCTCCAGCAGCAGGCGCTGCTGGGGGTCAAGGCACGAGGCTTCGCGCGGGGAGATGGAGAAAAAGTCGGCGTCGAAGCAGTCGATGTCATCGACAAGCCCAGCCCAGCCGGCGTTGCGCAGGCGCTCGGGCAAGGATTCCTGCGGCCAGCGGTGCGGCGGAATCTTGACGATGGGGTCCCGTGAGGACAGAAGGTTCTCCCACAGCTCCGCGGGCGAGCGGACGCCGCCCGGCAAGCGGCAGGCGATGCCGACCACGGCGATCGGCTCGCTATGGT
>DAORCZ010001379.1:0-2111 GCA_035345735.1 Pseudomonadota bacterium
CCGACTACCTGCTGGTGCTCGGCGACCTGCATCAGGTCAGCGAGAACATCACCTCCGTGCTGTGCAGCTACGGTCACTTCGTCGGCCGGCTGGCTTTTTCTGATGAAGCCGGACAGCCGCGCCTCGTCGAGTATCGGCAGTATGCCGAAAAGGCCGCCGCCGCCGCCGACCGCGATGGGCCGACTCCCGACGATGAGGAGGATGCCGAAAACGACGACCGCAGTGAGCCAGCCCGGGGCGCCGAAGGGCTGAAGCCGCGCCGGGCTCGCCTGCACTACGTCAGCGATGGCACCGACGCAACCGAGCTAGCGCATGAGCTCTTGCTGTCGCCGCTGATCTCGCGTCTGGGGCAGCCGGGCAAGAAAGGGTCGGCCCAGGATCTGAACCCCATGCAGGCCGCCGCGCTCTACAACAGCGACGATCTGCTGAACAGCGCACGGGCTCTATCGTCTTCGGTCTTGTTCACGGTGAGTCACGGCTATGGCGGCCCACGCGCCGGCTATGGCAGCCCGGCCGAACAGCGCCGACAGCAGGGCGCACTGACCTTTGCCAGCACCGCGCCCGGTCGCGGACGCCGGCTCAGCGGCGATGATCTGCGGGCCCTGCGCACGCCGTTTCTCCCGGGCGGCGTGTGGTTCATGCTCGCCTGCTACGGCGCGGGCACCCCCGCCGAGAGCCAGTTCTATCACTGGCTCGCCTCGCGTCGCGACCGACTCGATGACGAGGCGCGCTGGGTGCTGCGCTCACTGCCCGCCCCGGCCCAGCGTCAGCCCGACTCGCACCCCTTTATCGCCGCCTTGCCGCAGGCGGCTCTCGCTCAGCCCGACGGACCTTTGGCCATCATCGGCCACCTGGATCTCGCCTGGTCCTACAGCTTCGTCGAGAATCCCGAATCCGGTGACGCCGAGCGTGGCGACTACGACCACTTCGAGACCTTGGTCCGCTCGCTCTTGCGCGGGGCGCGCGTCGGCTCGGCCCTGACCACGCTCCTGCGCAAGCGCCGCAGCGCCGAGCAGAGCCTGCTGCGTCGCTACGATGCCCAGCGGCGGGCCCAGTTCCAGCAAAGCGAGGGAGCCAGCGAGGCCGCGACCGATCCCGAACGGGGTCCGCCGGTGGATGTGGCCCTGCGCCGCCACTGGATGACGCGACAAGATCTGATCGGCTACGTCCTGCTCGGCGATCCGGCCGCGCGGCTGTGGCGTCACGGCAGCCCTGCGGCAGCCTCCAAGATCTCTGCCCACACGCTGACCCTGCGGCCCGCGCTCACCGGCCCCGTCGAACCCGCACCGCAAGTCACCGCCGCGCCCGCCCCGGCTGCGCCGGCCGTCGATCCCCAGCTCGAAAGCAAGCTGCGCCGGATCGAAGACGCGATCTGTGAACTCACCCTGGGCACGGGCTCCCCGGCTGCGCTGGCCTCAGCGCTGGGCCTCTCGGAAGCCGAGCTTCTTTCCCTGCAAGCGGCCTATCAGCGCGCCGGACGCGCCGCCCTTAAGCCATGACCGCGCCGTCTCGCCCACCGCACGCCCCGCTGCAGCTTCTCTTGCGTGAGCGGGCTTCCCGCGAGGCCATCCTGCCGCAGGGTCTTCACGACGATGCGCTTACCCACTCGTCGCCCCCCGGCAGCCCAGTCGCGAGCGAGCTATCGGGATATCTGTGGGACGAGGGCGCCGATGCCAACGATCTGCGGGCCCAGCGCTGGGGCGTCGTCGCCGCGCCGGGGGCAGCCGGAGATCGCGCGCTGTCGCAGATCCAGCCGCTCATCGCGGCTCGCCAAGCGGCGCAGGACGCGCCGGTGCGCATCTATCGCCCGCCCCCCGACCTCGACGAGCTTTCTGCGCTGCAGTACCGCAAAGAGCACTTCGACACCGGCCGCACGTTAAGCCAGGGCACGCCGCGCTATCTCCTCATCCTCGGCGATCTCGACGAGGTACCGCTGGCCCTGCAGGCCGTCTTGCAGACCGATGCCCTGGTCGGCCGCCTGGCCTTCCGCAACCCCGAAGGCTACGCCGCCTACGTCGAAAAGGTCCTGCGCAGCGAAGCGGGCGGCGCCTCGGCCGCCGGCCGCGCCCTCTTTTACACCGTGCCCGACGGCACCGCCGCGACGCAGGTCG
>DAORCZ010001380.1:0-2110 GCA_035345735.1 Pseudomonadota bacterium
CCACCTCGGCGCGCACACCGTCCAGACTCCCCAGTTTGCTAGCCATGGGCTGCTCGCTGGGGAGGCCACGGGCGAAGAAGCTCTCTTTGGGCAGAGAGAGAATGGCCAAAAGCTCGCGCTGACTGGTGTCGCGACGCCACGGGAAACGGCTGATCTGAGCGATGAGGGCTGCTAGCTCGCTGGCAGTCGCGGTGTTCTCGTCCCCTCGACGGACCGCGGCGGTGTCGAGCATGCGTCGGCGCAGGCGGGTCTTCCCCAGGCCCTGCCGCTGACACAGATCGTTGATGGCGGCGAAGCCCAGCCGATCGATGAGTGCATTGGTGGCGGTGTTGTCGCTCGTCACGATCATGTAGACCGCAAGCTCGCGCAGGCTGAAGGGGCGGGGCGCGGTCGTCGTCGCACCGGTGTCCACTCGTAGCAGCCCTCCGAGAATCGGACTGCCCTCGATGAGCGCGGTGGTCGGCACAGGCTGCAGGTCCGAAAGCGAGAGCAGCCCCTGATCCGCCTGCCGGAAGAGTTCAAAGAGGATGGCGAGCTTGATCGTGCTCGCCACCGCGAAGACGTGATCGGCGTGCAGGGTGTAGCGCGTGCCGTCGCGTAGATCGGTGATGGCCACCGAAAGCACACCGTCGGTGCGAGCCGCGAGCGCTTCCATGCTGGCGCTCATCCGTTGGAACAGCACGGCCTGGTTGGGATCGCTGGGGGCGCCTGGCGCAGACGCTGCAGACGGCAGACGCTCAGCGTTGGCGACCGCGCAAATGAAGAACAGCAAGAGCGCGCTTAGCGCTCGGCAGCGCAAGGGAGGCAAGCCGGACATGGCGCTAGTGCACCGCCGAACCTTGTGCACCCGGACGAGGGATCAGCCCCAGCCCCGGACGAGTCGGCAGGATCAGCCGCCCTTTTTCGACGGTGACTCCCTGAAATGGGTCGTTCCCGATGAGCAGGTTGCCATCCAGGTCAACGTAGTCAACGAGAGGTGCCAGGTGCGCCGCGGCGGTAATCGTCACCGAGCTAGAGACCATGCAGCCGAGCAGGATCTTGAGTCGATGCGCGCGCGCGACATGAATCATGCGCAGCGCCGGGAAGATGCCGCCACACTTGTCGAGCTTGATGACCACGCCGTCGTAAAGACCGGCAAGCTGCGGAATGGCTTCGGCATGCAGGCAGGCCTCATCTGCGAAAAGCGGCAGCGGGCTACGCTCGTGCAGCCAGCGCTGATCTTCGACGCGCTCAGCAGCCATCGGCTGCTCGACAAACTCGACGTTCTGGCCGGCCAGCCACTTGAGCTTGCGCAGTGCTTCTTCGCGATCCTTCCAGCCTTCGTTGGCGTCGACGCGCAGGCGCTGTGAGCTGACCTGTCGCACGGCCGCGATCGTCGCTTCATCGCTGTCGAGCCCAACCTTGATCTTGAGGATCGGAAAGTCGGCCGCCTCACGCACCTTCTGCTTCGTCATCTCGGGGCGGTCGATGCCAATCGACATGCTGGTCGGCGGCGCCTGATCTGGATCAAGGCCCAGGTAGCGGTACAGCGGCACACCCAAGCGCTGCGCAACCCAGTCCGTGAGCGCCAGATCAATGGCGGCCTTGGCCGCGTATTCGCCGGGCCGTGCGCGACCCAAACGATCGAGCAGTGCAGCGAACTTAAGAGGGTCCGCACCTTCGACGATGGGCCGCAGAGCCTCGACGGCGGCGAGCGCACTTTGGGCTGACTCGTGATAGCGGGGAATCGGCGCCCCCTCGCCGTGTCCGACCCAGTCGCCCAGGCTGTAGGTCGTGTAGCAGACATCGCGATAGGTGCTGGTCGACATCACCGTGGTCCAGGTGTGACGAAGCTGCAGCCGCACACTGCGAGCCTGAAGGACCCCGCGGCCAGCATCGGCTGCTCGACGAGCCAGCGGTAGGGTCGGCGCCGGCGATGGTCCGGCCCATGCTTTTCGTCCCCCCGCCGCCGTGGCCGTCAGCGTCCCTAGGGCCGTCAGCGAACCCACTGCCGTCTGCAACCACGCTCTGCGACTTTGCATCGGGCGAACATAGCACTGCTACAATCAGCATCCCATGCTGCCGCGCTTCCTGATCCTGCTAGGCCTTGCGACGCTGATTCTGTTCGGCT
>DAORCZ010001381.1:0-2109 GCA_035345735.1 Pseudomonadota bacterium
CGCTCGGCCTGGGCTTGCCGCACTTCGGGGGAAAGATTGCCGTAGATGGTCGAGACCGACAGGCCCTGTTTTACAACCAAGTCACGATAATAAAGGACATCGCGGCGCGAAAAAGCAATCAACATATCGCCGGGCTGCAGGTGCTTGAGCGAGCCAAGCGGCTGCTTTTCCATGTAAAGCGGCGACATGCGCTCTAGCGTCCGCACCTCCAGCGTGCCGCCGACTCGCCCGACCAGCGACTCGATGGCGGCCTGGGCTTCTGGCGCGCCGAGCAGATAGACGGTGTCGGCCGGGACCCCGCACACCGCGGCCGTCCAGGCGGCGCCGCGATCGGGATCGTCAAGGAGCTGGATCTCGTCGATGACCGCCACCTGCACGTGCCGCCGGGGGTCGAGCATCTCGACAGTGCTGGCGATGTGCGTGGCGGCGGGATGGAGCTTGCGCTGCTCGCCGGTAACGAGGCTGACGGCGAGGCCGGCGCTGTGCAGGCGGTTGTAGTTTTCGAGCGCCAAGAGCCGCAGCGGGGCCAGGTACACGCCGGTCTCGGCGCGCAGGAGGTGCTGCATCGCCAGGTGGGTCTTGCCCGAGTTCGTCGGACCGAGCACGGCGATGAAGTGCCGCTTCAGCGAGTGGGCCAGCGTGAACGACTCGGGATAGCGCGACAGGTTGACGGCGTGCCGCGTCTGCTCGGCCTGGAGCTGATTGGCGCGCTGGCCGCGACTCGCCGCGATGCGCTCGACGGCGACGGAGCAGCGCATGCGCGCGAGCTCGTACTTGGCCTGCAGGGCTTGCAGCGCCGACAGCGCGACAGCCGGCGGCAGACCTTGCGACTGAGCAATCGCCGCGACGTTGTCGGCGCAGTCGCGAAGCTGGGCTTCTAGGCGCTGCCGTGCCGCGTCGTTCCAGCGGCTCTGCACCAGGGCCAGACGCTCGGCGGCTGGCAGGCGCTGCCACTTGCTGATCTTGCCGAGGAAGCCGTCGTCGGGGACGAGGTGATAGGGCAGGCGCCCATCGCCAAACGGCAGCTCGCCATGCACCGAGATGGCATAGGCGCCTTCAACGGTGACCAGCGCGGCATTCTGGCCGGCGAGGTAGTCGCTGACGCTGACTGTGCCGGCTGGGGCAGCCGGCGGGGTATCACGGGGTTCGGCGGACAGGATTACTTGCGGAAGCGGGAGAGGTTGGCAGGCAGGACGTTGAGCGCCGGGAACGGCTTGTCGGGGTGCAGCTTGATGGCTCGGTTGAGCAGCACTTCTTCCGACTCACGACGGTTGGGATCGGGGATGCAGCACTCGACCGGGCAGACCGCCTGGCAGGCTTCGTAGTCATGGAAGCCGACGCACTCGGTGCACAGGTTGGGATCGATGACGTAGATGTCTTCGCCTTCGGAGATGGCTTCGTTCGGGCACTCGGGCTCGCAAGCACCGCAGTTGATGCACTCCTCCGTGATCATCGTGGCCATATTTTCTGGACTCCTTGGTCTGCTTGGCCGACGGCGTGCGTCGGCTGGCGAAAGTTGCGGGCCGGGGCCTTAGGGTTCGGGCTGCGGGGCTCTCCGGCGACAGCTGGTAAGGGCTAGGTTGGAATAGGGTGGTGCGAGTTGCCTTGCGTCGTCGTCGTACTGGGGAGGTCGGAGGCATCGCCGCTGCCGGCGGGTCGCTGGGGCTTCGATGTCGCCCGGGCAAAGATCTGTGCCAGACCGTCCTCGGGTCCTACGGCTATCACAGGACAGCCGATTTTTGAAAGCATTCTGTGCATGCGCGCCTCTTGCCGTTCTTGCTCCCAGCAGAAGATCTCAGCGGCGCGGGCAGAGGCCGGATCATCAAATACTTCCTTGGGCACGTAGCGTCGGGCCACCGGCTGCAGGCAGCGCACTTCGACGGCGCGCTTGCGACACAGGGCGGCGGCTCGCGACAGGGCCGGCGCGTTTTCGTCCATGCCCAACAGATCCGACAGCAGGAGGACGCGCGTACCGTTCTGCGCCGCGGCGAGCTCGAGCGCGCTGGCCAGCCCCTGGGCTCGGCTTCCCGACGAGCGCTGGCCATAGGGCAGCTCGATGCCGCGATGGCGACAGAGCCGACGCAGCAGGGCCAGGTCGCTGGTCGGGTT
>DAORCZ010001382.1:0-2108 GCA_035345735.1 Pseudomonadota bacterium
GATCGTCTCCGTCGCCGGTAACGCCGAACCTACTTCCGCGTGTGGGCTGAGTCAAGGTGAGCCGATCCGAGAGTATTCTTGGAATGCACGCAGCGCAGCACACGAGTGCGGCTGCTAGAGGCGGTGTGGGAAGGACGTAGGATTGGCGATCAGCGAGGGGCGTTGGCTGTCCACCGCTCGCGATGCGAGCAGCCTGTCGCGCTGAGCCGTAGAGGACTGTGGCCGTTGCGCAGCGTTTCGCTCTGCGACCAGCTCGCGTAGCTCGTTGCCCCCCCAGCAAAGCGCCCATGCAGGCCGAGCGCGACGCCTTACAAAATTACCCCCGCAACGCCGCGTCCCTCCGTTTTGGGCAGGACCATCAGGTGCGCGTCTGCGTGCGCGGCGAGGTCGTTGAGATCGAGGCAGGAGACGATGTTGCTGTCTCAGAGGGAGCTGGAAATTGGCAGCAGAGCAGGCTGTCGCATCACCTTCGGTTGTGCGTGCGCATTGGGAGAGAAGACGACAAAGAGCGCATCGGCAGCGAGGCTCGCCATGGCCACCATAGCGCGCATGCCGACTTTCGGAGCGTTTGAGGACAGAGCACGCATGGCGCTGCTCCTCATGCCTCGGGGGTGCGACGGAGCATCTGCGCGCGGTCATGGTCCGCCAGCGCACTGCGGATCGAACGGGTGGCCAGCGCAATGACGACGGCAGCAGCAAGCGCCAGCGCAGCAAGAACGGTGAAGAACGCAGCGTGCGACCACATCGCCCAATGCGCCGCGATCTCACCGGCTAGCCACTGACCTCCGGCGAGTGCCGCCATCCACAGTCCCATCGCGGCGGCGGTCGCGGCCTTGGGGGCCAGCCGTGTCACAAGCGCCATGCTCAGCGGATAGACCAGAAGCTCGCCAAGCGTCAGGGCAACGAAGCAGGCGACCAGCCACCACGGGCTAATGAACTCCTGTCCTCGACGCTGAAGGAGCGCTGCGCCGATCATGATCGCGTAAGCCACGACGCCGAACAGCAAGCCCAGGCGAATGCGAGCAAGCAGCGAGGGCCGAAGGCCACGCTTCGCCAGAAGGGACACCGTGCGGCTCAGCAGCGGCTGCATGCCGAGCACGAGCACCCCTGGCAACCCCAGCAGACTCGACGCCGGGAACGAATGCCCGAACAGCGAACGGCGTGTGCAGTCGCGTGCCCAAAGAAGCAGCGATTGCCCGGTCTGTTCATACACCGCGGTGAACAGCAGGCCGGCCCCGAGGATGCCCGCCATGGCGGCAACGGGCCACGATGACCGCAGCACTTGTTTGCCAACTGCCGCATCCTCCTCGCTATGTTGCTGCACCGGCCCAATCAGCCAGCGATAGCAGACAAGCCCTGCGGTCAGTGCGAGCAGCATCGAAAGCCCAGCGACAGCAAAGGCCGCAGACCATCCCCAGGTCGTGCGCAGGAATCCTCCGGCCAGTGGCCCGCAGGCGGCGCCGATGTTGAACACGACATAGAAGATCGAAAACGCATCGTCGCGACGGCGATCCGTCGGTTCGTATAGCTTGCCGACCGCGCTGCTGATGCTCGGCTTGAACAGCGCTTGACCCAGAACCAGCAGACCCGCCGACGGGTAAAGCAGGCTCGCTCGATCCAGCGACAGCGCGGCATAGCCCCCCGCCATAAGGCCCGCTCCGATCACGATGGCTCGTCGAGTGCCCAGCCATCGGTCGGCGATCACGCCTCCGAGTACCGACGACAGGTAGACCATCGCGTTGAACGATCCGCCCCAGCGCGTCGCGCTGCCAAGCGACAGGCGCAGGCGTTCGCTCAGATACAGAAGCAGCAGCGAACCGAACAGCGAAGCGGCGAAGCGTTCGCATAGCTCGACGGCGCACAGGGCATACAGACCACGGGGATGGCGCGCGGGCAGACGTAAGGCCATAGGAATCCCTCCATGCCGGGATGCACGGAACCGGGCGCGGGGAGGGGCGCAATGCGGGCGCTGTGCCTCGGGCAGACCTCGCCCGGGGGCACGCCGCATCACATGCCTTTAGACCCGCGCAGCAAAGGTGGCATAGTGCCGCCTAACCAACGACACGAAGGTACGGGCCCCCTTGGCTGAAATCAAGGACAAAATACAG
>DAORCZ010001383.1:0-2106 GCA_035345735.1 Pseudomonadota bacterium
TTGCGAACGAACTCGGTGCGGGCCGTGTCGTTGCGGTCGATAAAGTGCATCAGCAGCATCGTGGTCACGACCGTCAGAAGCAGGCAGGAGTAGTTACCAATCATGAAGCGGTCGGCGAAGGTCAGGTAAGCGACCGGCGGGATCGCCGAGGTCATCGTCAGGTGATAGATGACAGTACCGAGCAGCGACGAAGTCGACAGGCTGAGACGCTGGTTGAACTTGTCAGAGCTCATGAGCAGGCTGATCAGACCGCAGAGCGTCATGATGATGGCCGGCATCAGTCCCTTGACCAGCGAGGCCAGGAGCGGCCGACGGATCTCGACGCTAGCAACGTAGTGTGAATAGGTCTGATTGAAGATGGAGTAGTAGTGGGGCTCAACGCGGGTCTGGATGCCTGGCGACAGCTCCCAGCCGGCGACCTGCAGGTCCTGCGCGATCGTGCTGCGCGCCGGGTCGGCCACGTAGAGCAGGGCATTGGCGTCGCGATTGCTGTCTTCGATGACCAGGCCTAGCTGGTGGCGATCAAAGGGGTAGCGCCGCAGATCCATACCCACCGAGAGCGCGGCCTGGATACGAAAGGCTTTGAAGGTCGGCAGCTGTTCCTGCAGCTGCTGGAATGTGATGCGGCCGTTGGCGAGCTCGAAGGGCTCAGGATCGCACGGTCGATCGCAGCGCATCGTCAGATAGAAGTCCATCGTGTACGTGCCGGTGCTGGTGTCCAAGCGACCGACATTGAGCAGCAGGATGCCAACCTGGACCTGTAGCGGTGGGCCTTTGACGACCGGGGCCCCGGGAACGGCGGGGGCGGTGGCACCTGCCGGTAGCGCCGACGGGGCGGCGGCGGGACTTGTGGACGGCACAGCGGCCGGGGCATTGCCGGACGGCGGAGCGCCCGCAGCGGGGGCCTGGGCGTGGGCTGGCTGCACCCAGGCTGCGATCCAAACGATCAATGCCAGGCCCCGAAGCACAGAACAGATCGTCATGCGCGATATCTTACTGTGGACGATGGCCCCCTGAACAGCCGCCTTCGGCCACCACTTGCCGCAGCGGGTTAGCTCGCGGGCGGCTGTGGGCGTGCTTGAGGCCCAGCACCTCCGCAGAAGTAGCCGGCAGACGTACTCGCGCTATCGCGGTTTCGACGGTCCGCTCAAAAGAGGCAGAAAGACCCGATCGACGATCTCTTCAATCACAGCATGCGGCACTGGTTTGAGCGTCATGAAGAACTCTTGCTGCAGTAGCGCGTAGGGAACTGCTGCAATGCGATCGCTTACGAACGCGGGGCGGACCTCACCTCGGGCAATCGCACGGTCAAGCAGCATTCGCGGTATGTGCGGCCGATTGGGGAACAGTGTCTTTCGTAGATCCGCCGGACTCGTACCGGTCTCCTGGTAGTACCCGCCGAGATGGACCGTCATCGCCGTCACCAGCTCCAGTCGCATTCGGTTGGCGCGCTTCATCATCGCGATCGTATCGCCGCGCAGCGAGCCCGTGTCCGGCACGACCATCTCGTCGGGCCGCATGACGTGTGCGACGACCGCACGGAGGAGTTCGTGCTTGTCAGCCCATCGCCGATAAAGGACTGCCCGGCTCGTTCCCGCGCGCGCGGCAACCGTGTCCATCGTAAACGCCGCGTAGCCCTCCTCGACGAGCTGCTGCCACGCCGCATCCAGCAACGCATTCTCTAATTCGACTCCGACGCGCCTTGCCATGACTGCCTGCTCAGGGATGCTGGGCTGGCGAGCGACCTGTAGCATCGCGTGCGCCAGCTCAACTTTGGGCGAGCATCCATCGTGACTCGCCCGGGGCACAAGATCTTTGCCGCGTGCAATCGCTCCATTCAGAGCGTGACGACGACCTTTCCTTGGACGTGGCGACTGGCTTGGAGTGTGACTGCCTCGCGGATCTGTTCGACCGGATACGTCGCCGCGATCGGAACCTTAAGCTTGCCCTCGGCGAGCAACGCGGCGATGCGTTCGAGCGTGCCGGCGACGGCCTGAAAGCCCGCGACGGTCGTAACCCCGGGCAACTGGCCCGCGATCATCGAAATGCGCGCCGCGGGAACGCCTAGCTCAATCGCCACCTGGGCGGTCTCGGTTCCGAACATGT
>DAORCZ010001384.1:0-2103 GCA_035345735.1 Pseudomonadota bacterium
GCGACGGGCGGCGGCATCCTGCCGCTGCGCTGGAAGACGCGGGTGTCTAGCACCATGCACCTGCGCCTGTTTGCGCAAGCCCCGATCTATGTCGCGGCCTATCGCGGTCGCGGAGCGGGTCGCTACGCCCTGGTTGCTCACTCTTTGCCCACTGTCTGAGGAAGCCAATGCCCAGTGATATCAAGCTCGGTGACGAAGACGTCACCATCGAAGGAAGCAAGCTCACCGTCAAAGGCGACCTGTACGCCGCCACCGGCCTGTATCTAAAGAGGATCCAGAGCCTGGTGCAGCCGGGATCGACCTATCAGTTCGCCGTGCACGAGGTCATTCCCGACCTGATGGCGCAGATCGAAGCGCTGCAGGCGCAGGTCGCCGCGCTCAAGGCCGTGCGCGACTTCAACATGCAGGACGGCTGGCGCTGGTGCAACAAGTGCCGGACGCTGGTGCACAGCGGTATTCCCGGGATCTGCGCCACCGATCAGCGCCCGCATACCTATGTCGGCAGCAGCAACTACTGCGTGCAGCACACCCGCACCAACAATGCGGGGCAGGCCGGCTGGCGCTGGTGCGATCAGTGCTCGTCGCTGTTTTTCGGTCGCAACGCGACGGGTGGGCGCTGTCCACGCGGCGGCGAACACAACCGCAACGCGGCATCGCTCCCGTACTTCGTCTCGCCAGAAAACGTCTCGCGCAACTTCTGTGGCCAGAATGAGTGGCGCTGGTGTCGCTTGTGCGAGTCGCTGTTCTTCGGGCCGCACGCCGGCGAGTCCGCCTGCGCGGCGGGTGGTCGCCACGATGCCACCGGTAGCTCGGACTACGTTCTCGACAGCCGCTAGGAGATTCCCATGAGCACCTTGTCCCTGCGCCAAGCGCTGTCGATCAGCCCGAACTGGGTCGTTCTGGGGGTGCGCGACGACACCCATGTCGAACAACAGAACGGCGTCAACGTCCAGGTCGGCAGCTACACCGAGTTCCTAATCCACAACGTCGGCAACACGCCGATCACGGTCACCTGCGAGATCCGCGGGGCCAGCGGGCAGATCTTGCTGACGCAAAACGTCGATGTGCCGGCTCTCGGCGTCGGCCGAGCGCTCAGCATCCCCTGCTCGCAGGCCGTGTGTTACCTGCGGAGCACGGCCCCGCTCCTGGTGTATGCCGCTGTCTGCAACAGTGCCCAGCGCCAGACGCTGCCGGTCTATCCGCTGCTGTAGTCGCCTCGCTCGCCATCCCGCATCACCTAAAAACTTGCATTTCGGCCTCGCCAACCCCCCGTTTTCTGCGGGAAAATCAGACTATGGCCAAAGCCTGCCGTGTCACTGGCCCCTATGCTGAGGGCGGAAAGTATCGCTTGGTGGTGTTCATGCCAGAGCGCCGATCGCTGTGGTGTCAGACCCAGCAGGAGGCCGAGCGGCTCAAAGCCCAGATCGAGCGCACCATCGCCGATCAGTCGGTGCGCACCGTCGGCGATACCCTGGCGGAATACCTGGGCCAGCTGCGCCGAAATGGCCTGAAAGAGGCCTCGCTGTCGTGCATCGAGCTGCGCCTGCTGCGCTTTTTATCGCCCGAACGCTCGCTGGGAACGATCACCGCCAGCGTTGCGGCTGAGCTTTACAGCGACGAGACGCAGCGCGTGACGAAGTACGGCAAGCCCGTGTCCGCGTGCACGCATCGCATGCTCTTGCGCCAGACCAAGGCGTTTTTTCGCTGGGTGGTCGAAGAGCGCAAGTACCTGCCCGAGAACCCCTTCGAGAAGGTCAAGCCCGTCGGGCGCATCAACACCGGCAAGACGCAGCTGTCGATCGACGAAGCGCGCAAGCTCAACGCCTGGCTGATCACGCGGGCCGAGTCGGGCGACGAAGGCGCCACCGCCGTGCTGATGCAGCTGGTCCTCGGTCTGCGATCTTCGGAGGTCCTGGGCCGCAAAGTCCGCGATCTCGACGACAGCGGCCGCGCCCTCGCCATCCCCGGCGGCAAGACCAAGAACGCCCGCCGCTGGCTGACCATTGAGAGCGAGCCCCTGCGCGCGCTGTTGCAGCGTCAGACCGCCGGCAAGCGCCCCGAAGATCTGCTGTTCGGCAGCGGCAAGCCCCTGACCAACGACTA
>DAORCZ010001385.1:0-2101 GCA_035345735.1 Pseudomonadota bacterium
CACATAGACTCCCAGATGTCGCGGGCCGACGCTGACCTTTCGAGGAATCCGCGGGTTCTTGTCCGTTCGCCAGCCTACCACGTCCGGTCGCAACCCTTGTCCGGCGAGGAAAAGGTCTACCTCTTGGCTAAGCCACCATCCCCCACCACCCTCACCAAGGGGCCCCTGAAGCCTGGAGTCTGTCCCATATGACCCGCTGGAACTGAGGGCGTGGCTCGTCGAGTCGTCAACGGGTGCAGTGGCCCGCAAGCGGACTGCGGGTAGTCAGCCACGCGCAGCAGATTGCACCAATGCGCGGCAGCGAGCCGTGCGGGGGGCACACCGTTCGCTGCGGGGAGCCGCGGCCGGGATCCATCTGTCGCAGGGGCGGTGCGCTCAGGAGGGCACGGGGATGCCCAAGGAGCCGTCGGAGCGATGCACGGTCCAGCCGCAGTAGCGGATCGCCTGGAAGAGACGGACGTAGGCGTCTCGTGTCTGAACGCTACGGAAGCCATCGTGGCCCTGCTCCAGCCGTCTGAGCGTACGCATGCCCGTCTCGGCCAGCGAGTTGCGGCGCACGCCCGGCACACGCAGGAAGGTGATCATATTCTCGAAGCGATCGCTGAGGAAATCGACTACCTTGCTGAACACGGGGTTCTTCTGTTCGTCGGCCAAGACGCGCAGTCGCCCGAGCCGCTGGCGTGCACCAAGTTCCCCCTGGGCGTCGGTGAAGATGCCACGCACACGACCCAGAAAGGCGCGCAGGGTAGGAAGCCAGGAGTCTTGGGCCACCAGGTCGGCCAGGGCCGGGCGCTGCTCATCGGTCAGGTGCTCGTCGGCCGTGAACAGCAGGCCGCGCTTGTCCCATAGGCGCTTGGCGAGTGCGTCCAGCTTGGCGGCGTACCAGGGGGTGGTGACTTGCTGGCTACGCGCCTTGATGTCTTTGCGATGGGCGACGAACGCCTTCCAGACCTTGCGCCACGCGTTCTGCAGGATGTGGAACAGGTCGTGTTGGATGTAGGCGTTGGGGAAGACCTTCGCGATGGCCTGCTCATAAGGCTCGTAGTGGTCGATGTAGAAGCTGTGGAAAGCGAAGCCCCAGCGCTTGAGCTTCTCGAGGAACGAGACAACCTGTTCGACCGTGCGGTCCTCGACCTCTTCGACGCACAGGATCCGACCGTGCTCGTCGCGCACCACGAGCACAGGGCCCTTGCGGCCCCGGGGGAAGAGCTCGTCGAAATGGGCCTCGGTCACGGGCTTTATGCGCAGCAGGTGCTGGGCCATCCCTTGCGCGTCGGGCAAGTGGCTTGCGGCCTCTACAATCCAGCGGTCGAGTGCCGACTTGCTGACCTCCACATGGAACAGCGCGCCCAGGAGCCAGCACACCTGCCGCAAGCCCACGCCCCCGACAACGGCGAGCAGCACAGCGGCGCGCACGACCAAGGCGGACACGCCCCGACGAAGATCTACGCCGGGCAGGTGGGCCTCGACACCGAAGTAGCGGCGTTGCCCGCTGGCATCGACGCAGCAGCCGTCCCCCACGGTGATGCGGTACAGGATAGGTCCCATCAGGCCGGACAGCTCCTGCACCTCGACGGTGTGGATGTTCTCCCAGCGCACCCGGCTGCCCCGCGGTAGATCGAACACCGAACGCCAGTTTCGCCGTCGAACATCCATCTCAATGAAGAAGACGGACTTGCCGTTGACCCTCTCGAAGCGGGCGCTGGTGACGAGATCGGCATTGCCCGCAAGCGCCGCAGTGGCATCCGCGATTTGGAGCGGGATGCGTTCGACCAGGGTACGACTCGTCGCGAGCACATCCCTATGTAGCGCCGCGGGTGCCCTGCGCGCAAGAATTCTGCCGTCGGTGGTGCTAACTGATCGAATTGATCCAGCTTTTCGCCGAGGCGGCTCTGCCGTCCAGCGGGTCACGTGGGACAGACTCGCCTTTTCCTGTGGACAGCCGCTTCGCGCCTGCCCACAGGAAAGCCCCCGTCGCCTACGGGCTGTGGGCTGACGATATTGAATGGGGATTTAGGACGCGGAGAATTCGATGACCTTCATACACCACTTGACGGGACATAGGCATCCCATTCCACAAAAATAAAATACGCACACGTGT
>DAORCZ010001386.1:0-2100 GCA_035345735.1 Pseudomonadota bacterium
AAGTAGGGGCGGGCCGCTACCTGCGACCAGACCCCGAGCCGGGCCCCAGCGGCTGCGCTGGCCCCGACGGCGCCCGCAGCTTCGAGGCCATCGACAGTGCGATCGCCTCCTGCACATGCGACACCGCGCGCAGCGGCTGCTCGCCGCCCCCTTGCAGCGCCAAGTCGCGTGCGACCTGCGGCCGCACCCCGGCCAAGATCGTCACCGCCCCGATCAGCCGCAGTGCTCGGGCAACCCGTTCGAAATAACCCAGCGCCCCGGCATCGACGTGTTCGATGCCGGTGATGTCCAGGATGACGTGGCGGGCACGCTCCGCCTTTGTGGCCTCTAGCAGTCGCTCCAGCACCAGGTTCGCGCGATCGCGATCCAGCTGACCGACGATTGGCATCATCAGCACACCCGGCGCCAAGCGGATAACAGGCGTCGATAGCTGCTGCGCTAGCTCGCGGGTGCGCAGTAGCTCCTCATGCTGCGACTGCAGATCGGTCAGCGTGGTCTGCAGCTCGCCGATGGCCTCGTCGTAGGCGCGCTCGCGGGCGGACAGCTCATCGGACAGCCGCAGCAAGCTGTGCAGCACGCGAGTGCTCTGCGCATCGCCCGCCTGTTCAGCCAAGCGCTCGGGTGACACCACGCTGCGCCCCTGAACCAGCGCATCCACCGCGGCGATCACCAGGTCGGCCAGCGTTGCCCTACTGTCCGGCTGCGCGCCCTCTTGCCCATCCCTACCCAAGAATCAAGCCCGTCAGCGTCTGGTTGATGTGGCCCAGATAGCTCTCGCCATTGCTGTGCAGACCCGCGTGGACCACGCCTGCCAACGCCGCGTGATACGCCGGCTCGACGCCGCGAATCTGCACTTCCAGCATGCGGTAGGCGCAGTTGAACAGCAGCGCCGCGCGGGGCGGCCCCCCCAGCTTGACGGCCGCCTGGGCCAGCGCCTGCCCCGCGTTTTCGACGATGTCCGTCGCACGCATCAGGTTCAGCGTCATGCCTTCCAGCACGGCGCAGGCAAAGAACAGCGCGCTGCCCTCGGGCCGCACGGCGCTGCGCAGCCAGGGCTCATCGTCGATCATCAGGCCCAGCGGGTTGGCCAGAAAGTGCGCAAAGGCCAGCTCTTCTGGCTTGGCCCCAATCAGCTCGGCATAGCGCTGCACGGCCGGCTGTCCATCCAGTTCGATGATCAGGCGACGGGCTGGATCGGCTCGCGTGATCGTGACCTCGACCGGCGTCGCCACAAAGTTGCAGGTCTTGAGCACCGTAAACGGCCGGCGGCACTCCAGCACCAAAAGCGCGCAGGCATCGCGTTCGACGCGGCCTTCGGCAAAGACCCAGGTCCCCGAAAACGTGATGTTGTCACCCGCCGATCCACCGACGAACGGCAGCAGCGGGGCGGCATTGCCTAGCGCTTCATTGATCGCCTCTTCCCGACCGGTGGCCCCTTCCAAGAGCCCGATGCCAATAAAGTGCTGCGCATCCAGCGACCGCAGCGGGCGACCCAGCTTTTCCCCCAGCCGCCGCGCCGCATCGGCGATCCCCGCCGGCACTCCGGCCGAGAGGGGTGCCAACACCGTCGCCACCTGCCCCACGCTGTCTTCGTACAGCGCGAGTGCCGCCACGCCCCCTTTGCCATAGTGGCCATCGCTGAACTCGCCGTTTGCCGAACAGCCGATGACCTGCGTCGACGGAAACTGCGCCTGCAGCGCACCGCCGATCGCCGCCCCATCCTGGGCCAGCCCGGCGAAAAAGACGACGCAGCGCGGCTGCGCGGTACCCCCTGCGGCGAGCTTTTGCACGATCTCGGAGGCGGCCTGCACCGAGTCGGTCTGCGACGAAAACGCACTGCGCGGAGAAGTTTGCTGTGAGTTCATGACTGCCCCCGCGGCAGCTCAACCCCCATCTGGGCGAGCGCGTCCAAGACCCGATCGATGAGTTTCTGATCGTGGTTCTGCATCGGCTTGATGCTGCGCAGATTGACCCCCGTCTGCAGCACCAGTCGTGTGTTCACCATATAGAACTGCGAAAGGGCGGGCAGCTTCTCGCGCAGCCTACTCCCTAGCTCATCAAGGCTATGGATAGCTGACATGGTCTGATGTTAGTCAACTT
>DAORCZ010001387.1:0-2096 GCA_035345735.1 Pseudomonadota bacterium
AGGGCGGCATGGGGGCGGTGTATCGCGCCAAGCATCGCGAGCTGAATCGCGAGGCAGCGATCAAGCTTTTGACCGGTGAGCACGCGCACAGCCCAGAGATGATCGCGCGCTTTCTGAACGAAGCGAAGATCGCGAATCAGGTACAGCACGCGGGCGTGGTGCAGGTCTATGAGACCGGGCGACTCGACGGCGGCGAAGCGTACATGGTGATGGAGCTACTGGCTGGCGAGACGCTGCTGGATCACCTGCGCGCGGCGGCGAAGTCCGGCCAGCCTGCAATGGGCACAGATGGTTTGTGGATTCTGCGCCAGATCGCTGGCGTGATGGCAGCAGCGCATCAGAGCAACGTCGTGCATCGGGATCTAAAGCCGAGCAACATCATCCTGGTCCCTGACCCCGAAGCCCGCGACGGGGTGCGTGTGAAGATCCTGGACTTCGGGATCGCGAAGTTCATGACGCGGCCCGATACGCCACTGCCAGATCACTTGCAGGCGGTTCACACCAAGACCGGCGTGCAGATCGGCACCGCGCCGTATATGAGCCCCGAGTTATGGATCGCATCAAAGACGCTGGATGACCGTGTCGACGTGTACGCCCTGGGCGTCATCGCTTATCAGGTGCTGGCGAACGACTGGCCGTTTCCGTCGAAGGCGAACTGGGAATTCGTGCATCGCTACGAAGACCCACGGCCGCTGAAGTCGCTGAATGCCACGCTGCCGGATCCGGTCTGCGCGCTGTTCGAGCGCACGCTGGCCAAGCTGCCGACCGATCGTCCCACGATGGCCGAGCTTCGCGATGAACTCTCGAAGCTCTTGGGCCTGAAGCCTGGCGCCTCGACGCACTCGCTGTTGGCCTTGCCTGCGGCAGCCCCTGCGGACGACTCGCCTTCGCAGTTGCCGACCGCTGATGGGCAGACGGGCAGTGGAGCGCTGAGCCAAGCGGCGACGGCCGATCGCGACCGCAGCGATCTGCGCGCCGGTCAGCAGATCACGGGCGAAGACACGCGCGCGGCCCGCAAGCGCACCCGCAATCGAGTGGTGCTGGGCGCAGGCGCTGCGACGATCTTGGCGCTGGGTGTCGTCATCATCGGGCGAGTCGTCAGTACCAAGGCTCCACTGCCTGCCACCACGCCAACGGCTATTGCGACACCGCCGACAGCAGCTCTGGCTTCCCCATCGCCCACAGCCACCAGCCCGACTGCTCCTGGGGCTCCGCCAGCAGCGGCTCCACAGCCAGCCCCCGCAGCTACCAGCGCGGCAGCCAGCGACGATAAGTCGAAGCCGGGTGACCGCAAGAAGCGCGCGACCAAGAAGAAGCAGGTCTTGGTTCAAGACTAAGCCGCAGCGCGATGGGCAGCGGTGGGCGCGATGGGCAGCGACGGTAGAGCGCCACACCAGCGATAGCCTACAAGCCTGCATCCCGCCCGCTGTTCCTTAGCGAATGGCTCTTCGTGAAGCCTCAGTTCCCGTCGAGCCAACGATGCTTTGGCCCTCTGGCACGAAGGTTGCCAAGGAATCCTCTCTGCCGCGCGACTTGCGCGCATGGAGGGATCCTCATGCGGCTCTATCCCCAACCTCATGCAGAGGTCACAGGCGCAGCACCGCCGATAACGCCAGATTTACGGTCGGATCAGCGTGGTAGCTTGCACCGGCTTTCTCCCGCTCTGATTTCCTGCCGCATCGCTCTCAACTTCTTGCAGCACCTGGGGTTCCAGATGTCGTGCCGATGTCCCTATCTCTGGCGTGCATTTTCCTTCTGTGCCTTCGTCGCGTTGCTGCTGACACGATCTGCTGCAGCGCAGTCGACGCCACAGCCATCGCCAGCCCCACTGCCTGTGCTGCGGATGCCCAACCTGGCGGTCGGTACGCGCTGCTTCGGCTTTCTGCCCTGCACGCAGATCGATCGCTTTGGCCTCCGCCTGCGGGCTGCGGCGCTCGTCGCGTTCCGACCGGAGCGAGCGCACGAACGCGACCTATACGCCGCGCGGGTTCAGCTCACGCCGTCGATCACGCTGATGGAGTGGGCCGAGCTGGGCGTCGCAATCCCGATCACGCTGTACAAAAAGGACTCGGGTGTCGCGCCGATCTACGAACCGC
>DAORCZ010001388.1:0-2096 GCA_035345735.1 Pseudomonadota bacterium
CAAGAGAACGAGAACTGCGATCGAAGCGAGCGAGTTCGCATCATGCCGGCAGCATAGCGACTGGGCTCAGCGGCGGGCATAAAAGTAGATGGGCTGCATCGCGCCCTCGCTGACTGTGTAGTACCCGCTGCCGTCGGCGGCGAAGCCCAGGGCCTCGCCCTGGATCTCCAGGGAGAGCGGCAAGGCACAGGGCATGCCGGCCAGCGCTTCGGCAATCGTCGCACCGGGGGCGCGGCGCCACAGGTATGCCGAGTCGTAGGTGCGAACCGCGATTTCGTCGCCACGCGGCGAGATATCGCCGCCAGTGGTCGTGCGGTTGCCGGGGAGGGGCGCGGCGCCAAAGCGCAGGGTGGCGACCGCAGCGAGTGTGATCGGGGCCGCGGCCGAAAGCGGTGCGGCAGCGCGAAACACGGGCGAGACGCCATCGCCACTTTTGACGACGATGTAGACATCGCCGCCGGCCGGATCGACAAGCAGCGTCTCGGCGTTGTGGGCGCGATCGGGATAGCGCAGCGTGAAGTGCTCGACCCCGGTCAGTGACACCGGTGTTGTCGGCGAGGCGCCGCGGATATCGGGCTCGGCCACGCGATACAGATCGACGTGGTCGCGGGCCGTCGCGTTGTCGCCAATGTCGCCGACATACAGGTAGCTGACGCCGGGGCTGGGGCCGGGACCCAGCGCCAGATCTTCCCAGTCTTGCGCCATCGCGCCCGAAAGATCGTAGGCCGCCTGCAGGGTGCCAGTGCGCGACAGGGCATAAAGGCGCGGCCCCGCCCCTGAGTCATTGTGAACCCACAGCGTGCCGGGGTTGCGCCGACTCTCGACGAGGCCGCTCGTCTCGGGCAGGGCGGGCGAGGGCGTTCGACCCAAGACCATGCCGCGATCAAAGTGCGGGCAAGCAGAGCCCGCATCCGGCGTCATGTCACCCGGCGGCGTTGAAGCATCAGCGACCGCACCATCGCCAGTCCCACCATCGGGCCCACCATCGGGCCCGCCATCGGGCCGACAGTCTCGTTCTTCGTCGATGCACGGCGTCGGGGGATCGCCCGGGATGCAGCGGCCCCACAGCCCACAGCCCAGCACGGCCGCAATGCCTAGCGGGGCAAGTCGCCTACGTCTTCGATCAGTCAGCACGGCCGCTGCGTACCAACGAAGCGCGAAGAAGGCAACGTCCTGCCGCGCGTGCGCTTCCGCAAAGGCTCTGGTTAGCCGCGTGCGGCGGCGCACCCTGCCCCGCCACCCCGAGGCTCAGCCCCCCGTCGCTGAGGTGCGGATTAGCACGGCTTTTTCCGTCGCTGAGCGTGCTAGCGTCACTGCCATGTCCGACGGAGAACAGACTCGATGAGCACGACTTCTTCTTCTCCTACACGGCCTCTCCACGAGCCGGGTGGGCCGGCTGGCGAAGGCTCGCTGGCAGCCGACATCATCGTGGTGGGGGCAGGCGTCACGGGTTGCGCCGCCGCGGTGGCGCTGGCCGATGGGCGAAGGCGCATCCTGGTGCTGGAAGCGCGCAGTGGCCACAAGCCCCGCTTTGCCGGGGAGCTGATCCACCCGACGGGCGCGCAGGTGCTGGATGACCTGGGCTTCCTGCCCACGCTGCGGCGCCACGGCGGCGTCGATGTCACCGGCTTTGCCGTTGTCCCCCCGCGCAAAAAAGACGGCACGGCCCCGCCGCTGCGCCTGCCGTATCGCGAGATCCCCAACAACCGCGAGACCGGCTTCGCCATGGAGCACCGCGACCTCGTCGAAGGCATGCGCGAGGTGCTGCGGAGCACGCCCGGCGTTGAGCTGCGCATGGGCCACAAAGTCGATGAGCTTCTGCGCGATGCGCAGGGTCGCGTCTGTGGCGTGCGCTGCGGCGAGGAGCGCCTGCACGCCCGGCTGGTCCTGGGTTGCGACGGCCGGCACTCGAAGGTGCGTCCGCTCTTGGGGCTCAGCGAGGCGGCGCGGCTGCTGTCGTTTTCCGTCGCCTTCCGCTTGCCGGGGGGTGCGCACCTCCTGCCCTGCCCTGGCTATGGCCATATCGTGCTCGGCGCCTGGGGTCCGATGCTGCTTTATCCCATCGGCGGTCCCCACGGGGCTGGCGATGCCCGCGG
>DAORCZ010001389.1:0-2094 GCA_035345735.1 Pseudomonadota bacterium
CAGCGGTTGGTCGGTGAGGACGAAGAGCGCTCGCGGGCGGGCGGACTAGAAGTGCAAAGTCGCCGCCGGTAGAGGGGCGGCATCGCTGGGGGCGGGAGCAGGCTTACTGGGTGTGCTCGTCAGGTCGTAGAGAAACAGCCCACCAGAGGCAGTCAGCGAGCCCAAGCCGATGACCAGAAACGCGATCCCCGCCGGCTTCAGGTTGGCGCTCAGACAGGGCGTCATGCTGGCCGGTGAGACGTCGGCGCACAGCGGGCGGCTGGCCCCCGCCGCGAGCAGCGTGGCCCCCAGAAACGTTGAGGCCAGGCCGGCGCCAAACAGGGTCCACTTGGCGATCTTGCGATAGCGCACATACGGTGACACTGGCACCGCGGTCTGGATCAGCGTGGCGCTGAGCTTGGCGGTATCGCCCTCGCTGATCTGCACCGTCGAGGTGTGCAGGCTATAGCCCGGCTTGCTGATCAGCACCTCGTGCTGGCCCACGAAGGTATCGCGGCGATACGGCGTGGTCCCCAGCGAGCGACCGTCGACCTGCACCATGGCACCGACGGGCTGGCTGTCGATTTCCAGCGTGCCGCGCGGGCGCGATGAGGCCTGACGGAAGAGCTCCTGCGTGACCTCGGTGATCTGACCGATGGCGCGGCGCAGGGTGCAGTCGGGGCAGGTCTGATCGGCCTGCACGCTGACCTGTCCGACATCGACATCCAGCAGTTTGGCCGAGAACGAAAAGCCGGTATCGGCTCCACTGCGGGCCCCGGCCGGTGCGGTGGTCCCGGCGGTGCTGCGGACAGTCAGGCGCAGGACAAACTGGGCCGAGGCCAGCAGCGCCAGGCGCTCCTGACACGCGGCCTGATGCAGGCAACCCACCAGGTCGGGGTTGCGCTGCAAGAGATCCGCCTGCGTCTCGGGCGAGATCAGCACGGCGTTCTGCGCCGCCAGTGTCTCTTTCAGCGCGTTGTGCAGCGGGACAGCCAAGGCCGGCTCTAGCGCCCGCGGCTCAAGCTCCGACAGCAAGAGCACCGCCGGCGTTAGCGTCAGCAGGGCCAGCGAGGGCACCAGCGTGAAGCGGATCTCGGCGCGGCGACGGGCCAGCAGGTTGACTTGCGTCTCGACCTTGCGCCGACCATGGGTCAAAAGCAGGCGGTGGGCCCCCGGGGCCAGCGCTAGCCCCTGCTCCAGCGGCAGGGCGCCGGCGACGCGGCCATCGACGGTGAGCAGCGCGCCTGGCTCACCGGAGACGCCAACCTCGCACTCAGGCGGGGGCGTGCTGGCCAGGAACTGCTGTACTTCCAGCTTGGTGTCGGCGTCGATCTCGTCCCCGGCGCCGCGTAGGAAGCGGCGGTAAAGATCGTAGGCTGCGACAGAGCGTCCCTGGCCCTGCGCGACCTTGCCCAGGTAGTAAAGCAGCGTCGGTCGCGGCGTCTGGCGGAACAGGTCTTCAAAGACGGTCAGCGCCTCGTCGAAGCGCTGCCCCAGCATGGCTTCGACCCCGCGCGAAAACACCGGGCCCAGGCGGGGATCGGTCTCAAGCGGTGGCAGGGCCCGACGCGGCTGGGCGTGGGCGACCCCAACATTCGGTGAGCCTGGCCGCTGGGGCACCCCCAGCACCAGAAACCCGAGAGCAAGAAACAGCGGCAGAGAACGTCGATGCATCGGTAGCACTCTCAACCTTTGGCGCGGTCTGGCTACTGGAGAGGCACTGCGCCCTGACAGAGCTTCACTTCCGACATCCCACCTTCGCGGACCCGCACTTCACGAGACTGACCGGTCCCGGGATCGGTCTCGATCCGGTGCGCACCGGGCAGCACCCACTGGTCGAAATAGACGCAGCGGCCATCCATGTCTTTGTGCACGCGGATGCGACCGAGCCGACCCGCGAGCCGGGCAATGGCGGCCTGCAGCGAAAGCGTCTGCTCGGGCTTGCGCCACGAGTCGGGCATGCGCTGCACCCGCTCTAGCTCGTTCATCGCTTCGGGCCAGCGACCCTGCGCTTCGTACAGGCGGGCCTGCAGGATCAGAAGTTCGGCTTGGGCGCTGCGTGGGCCGCGGCCCTTGCCGACCAGATTGCGCGCCCGATCGATCATCTGCTGTGCG
>DAORCZ010001390.1:0-2093 GCA_035345735.1 Pseudomonadota bacterium
CCTGCAGATCGAGCAGGTAGCGCTTGTCGAGGTTCCAGCGCAGGAGCGGCACAGGGTTGAGCAGTGGTCGCCCCGCGCTCTCGTGCGCGGTCAGGAAGGCGTCAAACTCCGGCAGGCGCAGATAGTAGTCCCAGGTCGAGCGCAGCAGGCCGAAGGCGGCGCGCGGCGCCGGGGCGGGCGGCTCGGGCTGATCCCAGAGCTGCGGGCGCGTCGAAAGTCCGACGGCGGCGAAGGCGGAAGCCAGTCGGAGATCGTCTTCGTACAGGTCGGGAAACGCAGCGCAGGTGTACAGCGCAAGGAGCGGCTGAGCGGTGGCGGCCATGTTGATGGATTAGCAGGAGGGTTAAAAGAATAGCGGGTCTTTGCGCGGGATCGGTTTGACGGGCGGTGGAGCCTCGTTGCGCGACGAGGGGCTGCTCGGCTCGTCGTCTTCGGGGAGCTCCAGGGGCACCGCCAGATCGCCGGCTCGCTCGACGGCGGCATCGTCGCCGTAGTTGAGGCAGTTATCGCAGCGACGGCACAGGGGCGGCGTCTTTTCGCCGAAGTACTCCAAAAGGAGCTGCAGGCGGCAGCGCGTCGACTGGGCGTAACGGATCATCGTCGCTAAGCGCTCGCGATCGCCCTCGCGGCGCTTGCGATACGACTCGGCGGCGCGGCCGAGGGTCAGCTCGTCGGCTTCCTTGCCGGTCAGGGCGAAGGTCTCTTTGCCCTGCTCGCTGATCAGCTCCAGCTCTTTGCAGATGTTGAGGACGACGCGGGTCTTGGCCTGTGACACGCCGGCCGAAAGCGCGAGTTCGCGCAGGCTGACGGCGCCGTTCTTGAGCGCGCCCCACACCGACATCACGTCGCTGCGCGTCGGATACTTGCCGGCGACGAAGAAGTTCTGCACCTGCTCATCACCGGGGTTGTAAAGCAGGATGCAGCGGCTGGGCCGACCATCGCGACCGGCGCGGCCGGCCTCTTGGTAATAGGCCTCCATCGAGCCGGGCAGGTTGTAGTGGATGACGGCGCGGATGTCGGGCTTGTCGACGCCAAGACCGAAGGCGTTGGTGGCGACCATGATGCGCGGGTTATTGCGCATGAAGGCGAGCTGGGCGGCGTCGCGCTCGGCCTTGCCCATCTTGCCGTGGTACATGCCGACCTTCAGCCCCAGGACGGGCAGCGCGCCGGCCAGCGCCTCGACGGTGCGAATCGTCGAACAGTAGACGATGACCGAGCCCTGCACCTTGCGCACCAGGCGCAACAGGCGCTTGACCTGGGTCTTCTCATCGCCGGTCTCGCGCACTTCGAAGCTCAGCGAGGGACGGTCAAAGCCGGTGTGGACAGCGACGGGATTGCGCAGCGAGAGCTGGCCGATGATGTCTTCCGCCACCTGGGGCGTGGCAGTGGCGGTCAGGGCGCAGATCGGCGGGCGACCCAGCTGCTCGCAGGCTCGCTGCAGGAACAGATACGAGGGCCGGAAGTCGTGGCCCCACTCCGACACGCAGTGCGCTTCATCGACGACGAACAGGCTGACTTTCTGGCCGCCGAGCTCGTCTTCCAAGCGGCCGGAGGCGGCGCGCTCGGGCGTGACGTAGATGATCTTGCGCTTGCCCTCTTCGATGTCGTCGAGGGTGCGCTCGGTCTCTTTGGTGGTCAGGGTCGAGTCGAGGCGGGCGGCGACGACGCCGGTGCGGCGCAGCTTCTGTTCCTGATCGCGCATCAGGGCCAGGAGCGGCGAGACGACGACAGTGACGCCGGGCAGCTCAAACGCCGTGAGCTGATAGATCAGCGACTTGCCAGCGCCGGTCGGCATGATGCCGAGCACGTCCTGGCCATCGACGAGCGCGCGGATCGCCTGCTCCTGCCCGGGGCGGAAGCCCGACAGGCCGAACTGGCGCTGCAGGCGCCGGATCAGGCGGCGCATGATCGGGTTCTTCTCGGCCTCGACGGCGGGTAGCTCGACGGGCGGGTTGCTGCTGGCCGGGAGCTCTTTGCCGCGCTTCTTGCTGTCGGCTTTTTTGCTCTCGGCGCGGGCGACGGCGGGCGACTCGCGGATGGCTGGGCTGCGATCGTCGGGCCCCCCCCAGAACGCCTGCGCCTTGGCGTCGTTG
>DAORCZ010001391.1:0-2082 GCA_035345735.1 Pseudomonadota bacterium
AGCAGGTTGGGCGGACGATGCAGAAGCCGCTTTTGTGGTCGATCAAAGAGCGCGACAAAGGTCAGTTTGTCTTCCTGACGCCGGGCCGTTCGCTGAGCCTGCCGACCGCGCTGGAGCTCAACGAGCACAACGATCCGTATCGCGGCCTCGCGAGCTATGGCGAAGAACATCGCATGCTATTCTTTGGCCGCAGCACCGTCGCAGATGCGCTGACGGCGCAGGTCGAAGGGCACGAGCTGGTCGTCCTGGTTGGGGCTTCGGGAACCGGCAAGTCGAGCCTGGTGCGCGCCGGGCTTTTGCCGCGACTGCGAGCCAAGTCGGCACCGGCCTGGCACATTGAGCCGCCGACCCGCCCGGGGACGACACCGCTCGCCATGCTGGGGGCCCTGGCTGGCTCGCTCTGCCCGGGGAGCCCGACGCTGAAGGCAGCGGTGGCCGGCTTCCGCCAGCGAAAGCCGGGCACGCCGATTTTCCTGTGCATCGATCAGGTGGAAGAGGTGGTGTCGCAAGCCGCGAGCGAGCTTCCGGCCTTCCTGACGGAGCTTTCGGCCGCGCGCCAGGCCGGGGGCGGACAGCTGCACATCGTGCTGACGCTGCGATCGGACTTTGAGCCGTACTTCGCACCGCTGTGGCGCGATCCCGATCAGGCCGTCGGCGCCGAGCGCTTCCTGATTCCGCCGATGACGCGAGCCGAGCTGCGCGAGGCCATCGAAGGCCCGGCCAGCGAGCGCGTGCTGTTCTTCGAACCGCCATCGCTGGTCGACCGCTTGCTCGATGAAGTCGCCGACATGCCGGGCCCGCTGCCGCTCCTGTCTTTTGTGCTCAGCGAGATGTATCGCGCTTCGCTGCGCCGGCCGCTCGATCGCACGCTGTCGGATGCCGACTATCAGGCGCTGGGCGGCGTCGGTGGGGCCTTGAGCCAGCGCGCCGATGCGGTCTACAGCAGCTACGCCGATGAGGCGGATCGCCGCGCCTTCCGTTACCTGCTCCTGCGCATGGTGGTCCCCGGCGAATTGGCGCGCCGCCGTGTGCTGGATAGTGAGCTTACGTTTTCTGACCCCAGCATCGAAGCGCGCGTCCGCGGCATGATCCGGCGGCTGCTCAGCGAGCGGCTGCTCGTCGCCGATCGGGACCGGGCTGGCCGTGACTTCGTCGAGCCCGCCCACGACAAGCTGGTGATGGGCTGGCCCCAGCTCGGTCGCTTCCTGGCCGAAGACACCGGCTACCTGCTGCAGCACAGCCTGAGCCAGGCCGCGCAGACCTGGCAGGCCGCGTCGCGCCCGCGTGCTTACCTGTGGGATCGCGATCCGCTCTTGCCGCAGGCGCTGACCACGCTTACGCGCGAGCCGGGTCGCTACAACCGACAAGAAGAAGACTTCATCCGCGCAAGCCAGTCGCGCCGACGGCTGGGACAGGGCGGCATCGCGGCGCTGGTCCTGGTCTTTGTCGCGGGCCTGCTCGGCTGGCTGATCCAAGAGCGAAACTCGTCGCAGAAGATCCGCGGCCAGCTGCTCGCATCCTACGAAGAGCGCGGCCGACAGCTGCTCTTGCAAGGCGATGTGCCGCGCGCCCTGCTGTGGCTAAACCGCGTCTATCAAGCCGGCGGAGGCAGTGACTCGCTGCGCTTGCTCTTGGCGCAGGCCGCGAACCACAGTCAGATCGTGCCGCCCCCCCTGCGAGCCTCCTCGGGCAAGATTCTTCAGGTGGTGTTTAGCCCCGACGGAAGGCGCTTGCTAGCCCTCCCGGTCGCCGGTTTCCCGCCACACATCAGGGACACCAGCACGGGCGAGATCCTGCTTGCCTTGCCAGGGCAGCAGTCCGTTGTCAGACAGGCGACCTATAGCCCGAATGGTGAGCGCATCCTGACGGTTGGCACCGACGAGGTGGTCCACTTATGGGACGCCGAACAGGGCATCCTGCTTGACACCTTGTCACACGCTGCCCGGGTCAGCAGCGTCGCCTTCAGCCCGGATGGTCAGCGCATCGTCTCGGCCATCGAAAAGGGGGCCGTGCTGATCTGGTCAGCAGCGGGTGGCGAGCTCTTGGCGACGCGCAGCGCCGCCCCTGAGATCCGGCAGCTAC
>DAORCZ010001392.1:0-2082 GCA_035345735.1 Pseudomonadota bacterium
GCGCAAGGCCCTAGACAAGCCGAAGGCGGCGCTGCCTTCGAACGACTAACCCCCTCGCGCCCCTGACCTGGGCGGGGTCACTTTGCCCTGACCAGCCTCCTGCCAAGGACACGATGTACATCCCCCGCGATCCCGACTTCATGGCTGAGCGAGCGCAGTACGCGCTGCGCCACTGCTGCGAGGACTGCGTCTTTTACCGTCCGGTGGATCAACCCAGCCCGGGTCCCAGCGAGCGCCCCCCAGAGACCGAGGCCCGCCACTGCGTCCACGGCTGGCCCAACGCCGAGCACCTGCGGGCCCACTACGATGGGGCGCCCGATCTGTTGGTTTTTTGCAAAGAGTTTGAAATCCCGTAACCCGCCCTGACCTCATGTCACGACCTTTCCCGTCAGAGAGTTCACCCCAGCCGGCAGCCCTCGCTGTTTTTAGATGCAAGTTCTTTGCATCTTCTGCCGGACTGCGGCGCGGCTGGGGCTGGGCTGTAGGCCTGGGTCTTGGCATCGGGCTGGCCCTGGCCTTGGGGTGCTTAGGTCGCAACGGCCCTGCGAACGAGCCAGCCATCGAAGCGGCACCAACCGTAGGAGCCGAAGACCTCGCTGCCGCGACTCGACTCTATGCGGCTCGCTGTGCCGATTGCCATGGGCGGACCGGCGAAGGCGACGGCCCGCGCGCTGCGACTCTGCGACCGCGCCCGCAGCGCCTGAGCGATCGAATGTGGCAATCGAACGTCAGCAATGCGCGCCTGCAGCGAGCGATCCTGTTTGGCGGCGCCGCCGTCGGCAAGAGCGAGGTCATGCCCGCCTCGCCCGAGCTACAGGGGCAGCCGCAGACCCTGCAGGGCCTGGTGGCGCTGATCCGCCAGCTCGGAAGCCCGCCAGCGAAAGGGCCTCACTAGGGACGACCCGGCCCTGTGATAGGTTGCGCGGCGGAGGTTCTTGATGCACACGCTGGCTCCGTTACGCGCCGTCGCAGGTCCGCCCTCTCTACCGGGTGGACTGTGGACCCGACTGGGTGCCCTGATCTTGACACTGCACAGCGCCGCCTGCTCGCCCGCGGGGATGGGGCCAGAGGGCAGCGAGCCGCCCCTTGCCATCCCGCAGGGCTGTAACCCGCTAGCGCCAGAGCACGACTGCCTGCTGCCCTACCCGTCAGACTTCTTCCTGACGCCGGACGCGACGCTGCCCAGCGGCAAGCGGGTGCGGATCACGCAAGCGGCCGCACTGCGCACCCGTCGCGATGCGATCGTCGACTTCACGCTGACGCATCCGGTCGATGGCTTCTCGCACCACCAGCCGCTGCTGGTCTACTTCGCGGGCGGCGTCAGCACCGAAGGCGTGGTCTTCCACACCGACGATCCCCAGCTGAGCCTGCGCCCGACGAGCAAGGTCGTCGTGCTCGATGCCGAGACGGGAAAGCCGGTGCCCGCCTGGGCCGAAGTCGACCTCAACACCACAGAGCCAAGCGAGCAAGCCTTCATCATCCGCACCTTCGAGCGCCTGGGCAGCGGGCACCGCTACATCGTCGCCCTGCAGGATCTGCTGAGCCCAGCCGGTGGCGGCAAGGCCAGCATGCCGCTTCCTGCACCGAGCGGCTTCGCCCGACTGCGCGACGGCAAAGCGGGCAACACACCCGAGCTCGCGGCCCTTTCGACGCGCTACGAAGCGGAGATCTTTCCGCTGCTCAGTCGCTTCGGTATCGATCGATCGCGCTTGCAGCTGGCCTGGGACTTTACGACCAGCAGCGAAGCGTCGAACACGCGCGATCTCGACACCATCCGCGCCGATGTCCTGCCCAAGCTGCAGGCCAAGCCGCCGGTCGTGACGGTGGTGAGTGTGGTTGAAAACGATCCGACGAAGAACGCGAATATCTGGCTGCGCATCGAAGGCACGATCCGCGTACCGCTGTATCTGGATAGCAGCGAGGTCGGCGCCAAGCTCTATCGCAATGCGCGCGGCCAGGTGCAGCAGAATGGCGAGACCGAGGTGCCGTTCACGCTGCAGGTGCCGCAGAGCGCCAAGCCGGCGGACATGAACTTCGAGCCAGCTCGCATTCTGGAATATGGCCACGGCTTCTTCGGCCTGC
>DAORCZ010001393.1:0-2082 GCA_035345735.1 Pseudomonadota bacterium
CATCCAAAAAATCTTAGACACCGCGGACAAAGACGCCGCGGACCAAGGGGAATAGGAACATGGGAACCGTATCCAACATCGGAACCAAAGATCGCCCGCAGTGGTATTGCCGCTATGTGGACTCCGACGGTAAGCGGAAGCATCGCCCGACGAAGCAGACCACCAAAGCCGCTGCGCTGCGCTTCGTCGCAGAGATTGAAGCGCGCGTCGCCCGCGGCCTGATCGGTATCCCCGAAGTCTCCGACGATGAACAGAAGGCCAAGGCCCTCACGGTAGGGGAGCTCGCCCTGCGCTTCCTAAAGGAGTACAACCCGCCGCAGCTGAAAGATCAAGCGCGATACATGAGCAACGCGGGCCCGACGGTGAAAGCGCGTCTGCTTCCGTATCCGCTCGCGAGCATGGCTGCCATGGAGGTGCGAAAGCTGCATGTGATCCAATATCGCGACGCTCTCCGAGAGACTTACAAGCCCTCGACGATCAACACCACGATGTCCACCCTGTCCAAGATCTTCGTCTGGGCCATCGACAGCGAGATCATTCCTGACAGGCGCAACCCGTGCAGCCGAATCGGCAAGATGCGGGCTGCACCGCTAGAGCAGCGTTACAGCCGCGAAGAGTGCGCGCGTCTGCTAGGGCCCCAGGCAGATCCGAAGATTGCAACGGCGCTGCTTACCGGCATGCGACACGGGGAGCTCTGCGGTCTGCGCTGGTCTGATGTCCGCTTTGATCTGAGCTGCATAGAGATCAATCGGTCTTTCCGCAGCACCCCCAAGAGCGGCAAGGCGCGCACCATTCCTCTGCACTCCGATCTGGCACCCATCCTGCGCGCCTGGCAGGCGAAGTGCCCAGAAACACCGGAAGGGCTCGTCTTTCCAGTGAGCTCGGGCGGCAATACCTACCGCTTGGGGCAGCGGCAGGATGGGTGCGATGTCCGTAGCCTTCTGTCAGCCGCTGGTGTTCCGAGCGATCATCTACACCCCTGGCACGCCATGCGGCACACCTTCGCCACCTTGCTTGCTGAGTCGGGCGCCAGCTTTGACGCGATTACGCGCATCCTGGGGCACGCTTCCGCGGGAAGCCGCGTCACCGCCGGCTATGTCCACACGTCCCTCACCTACTTGGCCGGCGAGCTCGCTAAGCTGCGGCTTGTGCCAGGCCAGCCCGCTAACGTCCTCCGCATCGAAGCCTACCGCGCTACCGCCTGACTCGTCGCCCCGGCTCGGTTCGCCCGCTATCCCCACCATCCAACCTTGACCCGCCAGCGCGCCCCCGTGGCGCGGTCTCCGCCGTTTGGCGAAAACCCTGTCGAGCCGTGCGGCTCAGACTCCCCGCCGACCTCAGACCGGCCGCGCAGCACATCGGCCCCATTTTCAGCGCCATATGGACGACATTTGGACGAAGTGCCCTACGCACAAACTAGCCACCGTCGGAGATTTGGAGTCTGTGACATATCCTTCGACGGTGTCGCGGGCGATAAGGAGGCGCCCGGCGGTCAGCGACTGCAGGGCCGCCCGGCTGGCCGGCGAGGTCGCCAGCCGCTCGCCGCGCACCTGGGCGCGTCCGCCTTCGGGCGTCACCAGCGAGATCAGGATCTTGCGCGCTGCGTGGCGCTGCGCCTCGGGCAAGCTGCGCAGCCGCTGGTCGGCGTGTCGTGCCAGCGCGCCCGAGACGCCGCCGATGCTGATCAGCGACTGGACCGAGATGAGGTCCCCCTGCCGCGCCTCCCACAGGGCGGCCAGGGCGAACTGCAAAAGCGGCAGCCCGCCGTCGCTGCGGTGGGTCACCGAGACCAGATCCTGGATGAGCGCCGAGGACTCGAAGCGCACGCCCTGCAGCCGCGCCGGGGCGACGATCGCCTCCTGCAGCTGCTGCGGCGACATCGGCCGCAGGAAGTACAGCGCCGCCGGCAGACGCTCGCCAAGGCCGGACAGCACCTCGGCGCGCGCCAGGTAGTCGCTGCGCAGGGCGATGAGCAGCCGCACCCCGGGGATCGGCTGCGCCAGCTGCGCCAGCGTCGCCCCCACCAGCTTCTTCTCCGCCGGCTCGCTCTGGGTGATCAGCTCCTCCAGCTGATCGACGAAC
>DAORCZ010001394.1:0-2078 GCA_035345735.1 Pseudomonadota bacterium
GCGGCTATCGCTTGGATGACCTGTGGCTGTTTCAGGGCGCGCTGTATCGCATCGCAGCCGTGCCAATCATCGCATCGCCGGCCAATGTCACCGGCGCAGGCCGCGATCGCTACGTCGGCGCGTTGTTGATTGGTCGAGTGTTGGGCAGTGAGCTCTTGGCCCAGCTGGGTCAGCTGACCGGGGTCGAAGGCGCGGTGATTGGCAGCGGTCGTCTGCTCGCCAGCAGCCTCTCTTCTGCGACGGGGAGCGTGTTTGTCGGAGGGCCAGGCGGCGGGGTCAGCCTATCGAACGAGGCGCTGCTCCTTCAACGTCGCTCGTTGCCGGCGGCCGATGGCGTGGTGCGCGATGGCGATCGCTGGCTGGCCTTCGTAGACCTGCCTGGCACCGCCGGTACGCGGAGTGGGCCGGCCAAGCTGCGCGAGGCTGCCGCGACCGAGGACACGGCGACGGTGGCGACGCCCGCTGCACTGCTGGTGCTCAGTGGCCACGCGGGAAGCGGACGGGTGCTGCCGGTGATCCTGCGGGCCGCGCTGCGCAATGGCCTGGCACCCGTCTCGCTGGCCGTGCTCTTGGGTGCGGTCCTGCTGCTTTATGTGCTGGGCCTGGGCGTGGTGGGCAGCGAAGCCCGTCTGCTGGTGCCCAGTCAGGGGTCGCGGACTCGAGTCGCCGATGCCCGGGCTGCCCCGTCGCCGGCCTCGCCGCCGATCGTCGTCCCAGCGAGTCCGCCGAGCAGTGGAGCCCCGTCGCCGGCCTCGTCCCCGCAGGTGGCCGCCCCCGCCCCGGCGAGCGAGCCCCCGGCCCCCTCCCCGTCTGCCGCCAGTCCGGTTGCGGTTGCCCCCTCGTCCCAGTCACCGCGAATGACGCCGCCACCCTCTGCGCATTCACCGCGAATGACGCCGCCACCTTCTGCGCATTCACCGCGGATGACACCGCCGCCTTCGGCGCAGTCGCCGCGAATGACGCCGCCGCCCTCTGCGCATTCACCGCGGGTCACACCGCCGCCGCTTGCGGCCAACCTGACGCCGCTGCCGCCGCATGCGCCGGGCCTGCTGGAGGATCCCTCGACGCCGCTGCCGCCGCCGCTGCCCGCTCGTCCTGACTGGGGTTCGCCGGATGATCTGTCGAGCACCGCCCGGCGCGCCGCGGTCTCGGAATACGATCCCGACCTCGCCGCCGCCGAGTTCGCCGAGACGCGCGCCGCCGGTCTGCCGCAGCCGAGCAGCAACTTCGAGCCGACGGTGGTTGCGTCTGCTCCCAACGGCGCCACCGATCCCGACGTCACGTTCTATCAAGTCTTTCAGGACTACGTGCAGGCGCGCGAGCGCTGTCGCGAGTCGGTCGAGGGCCTGAGCTACGAGCAGTTCCGTCGCCGACTTACCGACAGCCGAGCCAACATCATCCGCGAGCACGGCTGCGTCTCGGTGGAGTTTCACGTCTATGTCAAAGACGGTCGCGCGGCGCTCAAGGCCATCCCGATCTGGGGACCGCTGGCTGGTTCCTTCCCGGTGTCTGGCTGATCGGCGAGAGCCCCTGCTAACATATTAGCAACGCTGCCAATCTATTGTCCTAGCGATTCCCTGCCATGAAGATTGCTCACCTTGATATCGAACCGGATGTGCTGCTGGCGCCGATGGCGGCGGTGACCGATCTGCCGTTTCGCACCATCTGCGAAGAGCACGGCGTCGGCCTGACCATCACCGAGTTTCTGTCGGCGAATGCGCTCTGCGCGGGCGCGAAGAAAGAGCTGGCCAAGCTGACCGCATCGATCGGCGGTCGCCGCTTTGGCGTGCAGATCTTTGGCCGCGAGCCCGAGGCGCTGGCCCTGGCGGCGCACATGGCGCGCGACATCGGCGCGTCGCTGGTCGACATCAACATGGGCTGCCCAGCCAAGCGCGTAGTGGCTGGTCTGTGCGGATCGGCGCTGATGCGTGAGCCTGAGCTAGCGCAGGGTCTGGTGCGCGCTGTGCGGGCGGCGCTGCCTCCCGAGATCCCGGTCACCGTGAAGCACCGGGCGGGCTGGGATGATCGCCACCTCAACGCGCCGGAGTTCGCCTGCGCCATGGTCGAAGCCGGCGCGG
>DAORCZ010001395.1:0-2075 GCA_035345735.1 Pseudomonadota bacterium
ATCCGCCGCGGCCCCAGCGACGGGGGACAGAAGGCCATCGCCTTTGCCGACAAGGTCGAAAACGCCCGCGCCGGCGGAGCGGTCGGCGTCATCCTTTACAACCATCGCAGCGGCGATGCCGCCCAGGCCGGTCGCCTGCTCTCCAACATCGAGGTCGGCAACGTCGCGCCCATCCCCATCCTGGCCATCGCAGCTGGCGACGGCGAGTACCTGGCCGATCGACTACAGGCCGGTGTCGAGCTGCGCTGCTCGCTGGCCAGCACCGCCACCGATCACGCTTTTCTCGACGGCACCAGCATGGCCAGTCCGCTCGCCGCGGGCGTCGCCGCGCTCCTCGCCTCGCGCTATCCCGGCCTCAGCAACGTCGCGCTACGCCAGCTTCTGCAAGAGACGGCGACTGATCTCGGTGCCCCCGGCCGTGATGACAGCTATGGCTTCGGCGCCATCGACGCCCTCGCCGCCATTCGCCAGGCCACGCCGCTCGCCCGCTGCGGGGACGGCAAGCTGCAGCGCGAAAGCGAGATCTGCGATGGCCCGCTCGTAAGCCGCGCGCTGCCCAGCTGCGATGATCTGGGCTACGACAGCGTCGCCGGCGGTAGCGTGACCTGCAACAGCACCTGCAGCGGAATCGATGGCAGCGCCTGCCTCTGCCTGCCGGGGCGCGGCCTGTTTGACAGCGACCTGACGCTGTCGCGCAACTACCCACGCGGCAGCCAGATCGGCACCCTGGCCTTCTATCGCCTGCGACTGCAGGGTCAGCCGGTTCGTGGGGCCAGCGCCCGCGTGCTCATCCGCTCCGTCGCGGCCGGGCTCGACAAGCCGCCGCTGCGCACCGACACGCTGGGCCCGACGGGCAGCGACGGCACCATCGCCCAGTTCTTCCCCCGCAGCCCCGCCGTCTCGGGACTACCCGCCGGCGAGTACGAAGTCCGGGTCTACCTGAGCAAAGGCGACAACCGCTGCCACGACGAACAAGCCCTGCCCGCCTTCCGCATCCAGCTCTCCACCGCTGCGCCGTAAGCCGCACCGACGACGACACAGCTGCGAATCAACATATAACAGGCAATCTATTTGCCGATAAATTTTATATGTTGCTTTTTAATTCGCCAAATATTTACTATTAGTCGGCTAGTTGTTGGAATCCTGCATCGCGGACCTAGGGCCGTACGCAGCGAAAGCCAAACTCGCCCCACGAGACAAAACGACGATGCAGCTCGGCGCCGGCCAGGGACGCCGGTAAGACCTCGTGATCGCGATAAGACCCGCCGCGCTCACGCGCCTGCGGTTGGCCGGGGTCTTGGGTCCACTCCCACACGTTGCCGCTCAGGTCACAGAGGCCCGAGACGCTGTTGCCCGCCGGCAGCGAGCAGACCGGGGCTGTCGACGCTCGGCGGCAGATTCCCAGACCATCGGGGCCGTCGGGACCCGCCACGACGGCGTGGGCGCAGTCTGGCGCGGTGTCGGGGGCGGCATCTCTGGGATCCCCGCCCCACGGGAAGCGCCGGCGTCCGGCGTCTGAGGCCTCAGCGAACCACTCGGCATCGCTGGGCAAGCGCGCCCCGACCCAGGCACAGAACGCCGCGGCTTCTTCGCTGGTGACGCAGTTGACGGGATGCTGTTCGCGGTCCGTGTACTCCCAGCTGCAGTCTTCGGCGCGGTGCACCACGGCGCAGGCCCCCGCTTCGGCACAGGCGCGGTACTGCGCCAACGTCGTCTCGGTCCGGGCGAAGCGAACCCCGGCCGGTTTAGAAGCGACCCAGTCGATGTTCGGCGGCGGCCCCGCCCCGGGATCGCGGCGAAGGGGCAGGCCGCGTAGCTCCGCCGTCTGCGCCCACAGGTGCGGACGCAGCCAGGTCGGGTTCGCCAGATCATCCACCGCGCCGAGGATAAGTCCCCCGCTCTCGGGCTCGGGCTGGGCAACGTTCGAGAGGTAGAAGGTCAGGCCGCTGCCGGCCGGGGTCTGCACAAGCTCGGGTCGCGCCAGGATGGGAAAGCCCAGGACCTTCGCTTGTGCCAACAGACAGTCGCGCTGATCACACCTCGCCGGCCCCGGGGCCTTGCCCGACGCAGGCGGG
>DAORCZ010001396.1:0-2074 GCA_035345735.1 Pseudomonadota bacterium
CCGACCTGCACCACCAGATCGTAAAAGCTCTGCGGGCGCGTGCGCGGCAGGATGGCCATCTGCGCCCGGCTCTCGATCTGAAACACCCCGACGGTATCGCCGCGCGCGATCAGGTCATAGGTCGCCGCATCATCGGCCGGCAGGGTGTGCAGATCGAAGGGCTGTCCGCTGTGCAGCGGCACCAGCGCCCGCGCTTCCGACAGCGCCGCCAGCATGCCCAGGCCCAAGAGGTCGATCTTGACGATGCCCAGATCCTCGCAGTCGTCTTTGTCCCACTGCATGACCAGGCGCCCCGGCATGGCCGCCGGCTCTAGCGGCACCACCTCGTCGAGCCGACCGGCCGCGATGACCATGCCGCCGGGATGCTGCGCGAAGTGGCGTGGCAGATCTTGCATCTGTTCCCACAGCCGCAGAAAGCGCCCGACATCGGGATGGGCAAGCGACAGGCCGGCCGCGCTCGCGCGATCCGATAGCGTGCCCAGATCGTGGTTGGCGTCCGTCGCTGCCGGGGTGCGCGGATCTTCATAGTGACCAATCGACTTGGCCAGGCGATCGATGGCTTCGCTCGGTAGCTCCAGCACCTTGCCCAGGTCGCGTACGGCGCTGCGGGCGCGATAGGTGATGACGCTGCCGGTCATGGCGCAGCCGTGCGGGCCGTACTTGCGATACAGGTGCTGGATGATCTCTTCGCGTGCCGCCCCCGACGGCAGATCGAGGTCGATGTCGGGCCACTCGCCGCGCTCTTCGGACAGGAAGCGCTCGAACAAGAGATCCATCTTCAGCGGGTCGCAGGCGGTGATGCCCAGCGCGTAGCAGACCGCCGAGTTGGCGGCGCTGCCCCGGCCCTGCGCCAGGATGCCGCGCGCCCGACACAGCTCGATGATGTCCCAGACGATGAGGAAGTAGCCGCACAGCCCCAGCTTGGCGATCAGCACAAGCTCGCGATCAAGCTGGGCGCGGGCGCGGTCGGTGTAGGGGGCAAAGCGGCGGGGGGCGGCCTCCAGCACGCGGGCCCGCAGAAACGCAAGCTGCGCGGCTTGCGCGGTCTGCGCGTCGCTGCCTGGCGGCAGATCGGGGACCGGATAGTCGGGAAAGCGATAGCCCAGATCGCGCGCCGAAAAGCGGCAGCGGGCCGCGACCTCGACGGTGTTGGCCAGCGCCTGCGGCACGTCGGCAAGCAGCGCGGCCATGTCGGTCGGCGACTTCAGATAGCGCTCGCCGTTGCGCAGAAGACGCGTCCCGGCCTGGCGCAGGCTGACCCCCTGCCGCACGCAGTCGAGGGCATCGCAGAGCAGCGCGCCATCCTGCGTAGCAGTCCGGGTGTCGTTGCTTGCGATAAGAGGAATCCCGTGCCGGCTCGCCAGGCGCAGCATCGCCAGGTTGCGGCGATCTTCTTCGCGCTCGAAGTGGACCTGCAGCTCGAGGAAAAAGTTCTTGGGCCCGAACAGCGACTGCAGGCGTTCCAGGGTCTGTTCGGCGCGGGCCGGATCGATCGGCGCGGTTGCGGTGGGGTGGGCTGGTGGCGGACCCTGCGCGTCCAGCGCCGCGGCGATGATGCAGTCGGGTCCACCGACGACGGCGATGAGGCCCGCGGACTGCGTCTGCAGATCCGCTTCGCTCAGCGCCCCCTGCGGTCCGGCCCCCAGGCGACGGCGCTGCGCGCTGATCAGGCGACACAGGTGGCGATAGCCAGCGGCGTCTTCGCACAGCAGCAGCAGGGGATAGCCATCGATGGTCAGCTCGGCGCCCAGGAGCGGGTGCACCCCGGCGCGTTCGGCTGCTTTTAGAAAGCGGGCTGCGCCGTACAGGCCACAGCGATCGGTCAGGGCCAGCGCCGAATAGCCCAGCCGCGCCGCGGCCGCGACCAGATCCTCGGGCGAGCTAGTGCCGCGCAGGAACGAAAAGCCGCTCTGGCAGCGCAGCTCGACATAGGGGGGCGGGGATGAGCTCATCGCTTCTGGGGGGGCTGGCCGTGACGGTGTTTACATATTGGGCTGCGAATGCTCTCAACGAGGCCGGGCTGCACGGCTGGGGCCCCCGCGGGCGCGGACTCCCTGATATGAGGCGACCCGTC
>DAORCZ010001397.1:0-2073 GCA_035345735.1 Pseudomonadota bacterium
CCGAGCTGCGGCAGCGCGCCGAGGCCGCCTGCCGGCAGGCCAAGGCGCGCGGCGGGGGCTGCGCCGTCCTGGCTGGTCCCGGTCTGACCCTGCCGACCGACGCAACGGACCCGGAGCGGATCGATCCCTGGAGGCCCACACAGATGGCCCCACCCCGCCACGACCTGTCTGTCTCGTCCGGCGCGAAACCCTCACTCCGACCGGAATGCACGTCCCCATGAGACCTGGTTCGGCAGGCCGCGAGATGCCCCCCCAAGGCGTTGCCATCCCGACTCCCGCGGCACCACGGCCCGGGCGAGACAATGCCAGCAAGTGCCCGTGCTGCGGTCGCTCGGCACTGCGACCCAGGCGGCAGCCGGGCCGCGCCTGCCGCTACCGCAATCTGTGTCTGACGCTACCCGGCGACTTGCTCGTGCCCACCTGCCGCCTGTGCAAGCATATGGTGCTGACCTACCAGGCGGTCCCCGAGCTGGAGGCCACGCTGGAGCGACTGTATCGGGATGAGCTGATTCATCGCGCCGCCGTGGAGATCACGCACCTGGGCGCGGTCTGCTCGCAACGAAGCCTCGAAGTAGCCATCAATCTGAGCCAGGGCTACCTCTGCCGGCTTCGTGGTGGCGACGGCGTTCCCAGCTTCGTTCTGGTCTGTCTGCTGGCGCTGTTGCGCGCCGAACCCGCTCGGCTGGAGGAGCTCCGGCGCTACTGGTCCCTGCCGCTGGAGCCGCTGCTTCCGCGCGTTTCTCCCAAGCGGGACTCATGATCGCGTCGCCCGAGGAAGGAGGGTCGGTTTCTGCGCAAGCGCGGGCCTTGCTGGCCCAGCTGCATCCGCTGGCCGCGCAGGCGTCCCCCGAGCAGCAGTGCGCTTGGGCGGAGCACCAGGACCGGCTCGAAGAACTGGCGCAGTTTCTGGAGTCTGGGGGCCAGGCGCGTCCTGTCCACCGGCCCCGGCCGGTGGTGTCGCGTGCGCAGTGGGCTCAGTTCGGAATGCTGCTGCGCGACCGGCGGAATGCCGCAGGCCTGAGCCGCGCGCAGCTGGCCCGCAGGGCCAAGCTGTCCGAGTCGACCATTAAGTTTACGGAGACGGCCCGCCATCCTCCCAGTCGCGTCACGCTGATTCGTCTGCTCGGCGTCCCCGAGCTCCAACTCCGCTGGGACCAGGTGCCGGGGCGGCGCAGCCTGCCGGCGCTCGGGCCCAGCGATGAAGGGGAGCCTCGCGTCGCAGCGTCCGTGCTGCACGGCCCGCTCAACTGCTTTCTGGCTCCGGGCTACGACCCGTTGGCCTGGGTCGCCGAGCGGACGCAGTTTCTCCGCGGCGCCGGCGGCTACTTGGAGCAGTCCGGCGCGTACCTGGAGCACGACAGCGCCGCGGTCTACCTGGCGCTGTGTCAGAACGCGCTGATCTGCACCGAGCTGCGCAGCCGCTTGCCCCTGCGCGAGATGGCTCAGCGGATCGGCACCTTCTGCGGAGGGGTCCGGCTTCAGCTCCTGGCCCTCGGCGCTGGGGACGGGGTTTCCGAGACCCGCCTGGCCGGTCATCTGCTCGAGGCGGGCGTCCGGCCCCTGGAACTGTGCCTGCTGGACAGCAGCCAGCCGCTGCTGGCCTGCGCCTATCGCCAGGCGGTGGACGTGCTGGGCACCGAGTCCTCCGTGCACGTCTGGGGCCTTGTGGGCAACTTCCATCATCTGCCCCTGTATCCGGTGCTGCAGAGGGAGCCGGCGCAGTCGCACCGCCGACTGTTCACGATGCTGGGAGGCACCTTTGCGCATCTGGACCACGCGCCGCGCTTTGTTCAGCAGAGTTTGATCGACGCCCGGATCGAGGACCTGCTCTTGCTGGATGTCCCGCTGGCCGCGGCGACCGGCCACGACCTGGCTGAGATCGGACGCCGCGAGCGCTGGTTCCGGCTCGGGGTGCCCGCGCCTTATGCCGCCTGGTTGGAGGGTCCCCTGCGGCACCATTGCCCCCAGCTCGACGCCGTCGAGTTTCGGTGGGAGGTGGAGACGCGCGGCCCGGTCCCGGGCAGCTACGCGCTGCACGCGGTGGCCACGGTGAAGTCGAGCCAGCGACCAGAC
>DAORCZ010001398.1:0-2068 GCA_035345735.1 Pseudomonadota bacterium
CGCCGCCTGGAGCCGGGCAGCTTGGCGATCATTCCGACGCGGATGATTCATCGCAATCCCCGCTACTATCCCGATCCCGAGCGCTTTGATCCCGAGCGGTTCACCGCCGAGGCTCGCGCCAGTCGTCCGCGCTTCGCCTATCTGCCGTTTTCGCACGGACCACGCAACTGCATCGGCGAGCACTTCGCGTGGATGGAGGCCGTGCTGATCCTGGCGGGGCTGCTGCAGCGCTTCCAGTTTCGGCTCGCCCCGGGTCAAAGCGTTGAGCCAGAGCCGCTGATCACCCTGCGCCCGCGCTATGGCATGCGCATGCGCGTCTGCGCCCGCGCCTAGCCGATCAAGGTGAAGCCGATGCCAGGCAGAGAGCCGCTCCACATCCTGGCCTGGGGCGCGGTCAGCGCCGCGGTGCTGGCGGTGTTCAGCGAGACCCTGCGCTGGCTGTGGCGCGTGCCGTTCTCCGGCGAAGAACGCCGCCTCAACCTGGGCTTGCTCATCAGCTTCGTGGCCCTCTTCGCGGTTCGATCGGTCCGCACTGGGGGGACCCGCCGCGCCGCCGCGGTGGGAAGCGGCGATCCGACGGGGCAGGGCAGCGTGGCCCACGTGCCTCCCATCGCGCTCCTGTGCTTTGGGGTGGCCACGCTGTTGCATGCGATGGTCGAGCACGCGCTGCAGGCCAATACCCTGACCGCGATCCTGGCCGCGCTCGCGCTGTATGGGCTGTGGGGCTGCTTCGTCGTGCCGCCGCGCTTTGCCGCCGCGCTTTCGAGCGTGCTTCTTCTGATCACGGCCATGCCCCTGGCCGCGCTGGCGGAAGGCTATGTCGGTCTCGGCGCACGACTTCTGACGGCAGAGATTGTCCAGCAGCTCCTGACCTTGCTGCGCATCGCGGTGGTCCCAGCGCACACCATTTTGGTGCTAGAGCGCGGCATCGCTCATATCGATATTCCTTGCAGCGGGTTGCGCGGCTTGTGGTCGGGGCTGCTTGGCTACCTGCTGCTGACTTGGCTGGAGCGCCGTCGCCTGGGCGGTCGCTTTCTGCTGGGACTGCTGCTGATGCAGGGGCTCTTGTTCGCTGCCAACGTGCTGCGGGTGTTCGTCCTGATCTACGTTGCGCAGGTCGCAGGCATGCCGCGCGTGGCCGAGGCGCTGCACGTGCCGCTCGGGCTGTTCGGTTTTGCGATGGGTGTGGCTTTCGCGTTTGTGTTCCTGCGCTACGCAGTGCCGCGGCAAACCTCGCTCGACGTAGCGACGACGATGGCGGTCCGGCCGGCATCACCTCTGGCTGGTCGCCATGCGCATCGTTGGACGATGCCTCGGCGCTGGCTGCCGCTGTCGCTCCTTGGCTTTCTCGCTGCGGTCTGGGCTGTGGATCGCAGGCTGCCACGGCCGCTGCCATCGAGCGCTCAGCTGAGCCTGCCGCCGCAGCCCCCGGGATCTTTGACGGGCACACCGCTTCCGCTGTCGGCGGGCGAACAGGAGATCTTTTCGCGCTTCGGCGCGCAGGCCGGTAAGTGGCGTCTCGCGCAGGGCTCGCTGATCGTCGTCCGTGCCCCAGGGCTGACCGCGTTTCGCGCTCACCATCCACCCGAGGTCTGCTTGCTAGCCGCGGGCCTGCGTGTCGTGCAGACCGAGCCGCTGGCACTGTCCCCTGGCCTGACCGTCCGCCACTTGCGACTCGCCGAGCGCTCGCCTGCCCAGCCGCCCGAGGCTGGCGAGCTGGCCCGCGGACGCCAGGGGCTGTATTGGTTCCAGTCGGCCAGTGCGACTACGCCCGACATCCTGCGCCGCATCGTCAATCAGCTTCGGCGGCCCGAGCCATGGCTCATGGTGACCTGGCTCGGCGACGCCGAAGATGGAGCGAGACCTCCGATTACGCCGCCAGAGTTGGCGGCTCTCGCTCGCGAGATCCACGCCGCACTGGCAGTCAGTCTGCAGCCGTCGCCGTCGGCGATAAAGTAGAGTGTGATGATGATCCGAGAGCGTCTAGCAAAGTGGATCTCGCCGCGTACACGCGAGATCGCCCTGGCCTTGACTCGCTATGGGCTGTTTTGGTCGTGGAACCTGGTGT
>DAORCZ010001399.1:0-2064 GCA_035345735.1 Pseudomonadota bacterium
AGTGCGCGATGCAAAAGGGGTTAGCGAGAACTGTGCGGGATCATGGGGGATTGGGGCTGAACTCTCGCTGAAACGCGCCAGTGGGCGGGCGAGGTTTCGGCGCTGATGCAGCTGCCGAGTGTGAACAAGCCCTAGCTGCGGCTAATAGGCGGCAGGACGTGGCTTATCCACCCTGCGCCCAGCTCTCCTGAGAGCCAGTAGCCCAGCGCACCTGCGACGTACCAGGAGCCAACCACGACGCCAACGAAACGAGGTGGGGTCAGGCGCACAATCATCGACAGGCCGAGCGGGGCGACGAGGAGCTCGCCAAGCGTCATCAGGGTCATGCAGGCGACGAGCCAGAGCATGCTGACGCGGTGGCTGTCGCTCCACAGCGCGGGCGGAATCAGCACCGCGAAGGCTGCGCCGATGGCCACAACACCCCAGGCGACCATGCGCGACGTGCTGATGCGGCGCTGAATCGCGGGCAGCACGGCAAGCTGCAACGGCGCGAGCAGCAGCACCAGGAACGCCGGCAGGCCGACGAACCACGAGGCGGGAATCTCAAAGCCGCACAGCATGCGGTCGGTGCGATCTTGCGCCCACAGAAACAGCGAGCCTTCGACCTGACCAAATCCGACGGTGTAGACCATCATCGCGAGCGTCATTCCGATGATACGCAGCACGCGGCTCCTTCGGGCTGACGCAGGAACGGGGGGCATCGAGTCCGTGATCTGATGCGTGCTCTGGTGACGCGCTCGCAGAGTCTGTTTTCCAAGTCGGAGAATCGTCAGCCCAGCCAGCATCGCGGCGGCGGCGACCGCGCACAGGATACGGAACTCGTGTCTGCGAAGAAGCAGGCCGGAAGTCAGTGCCCCGACGGTGCCACCGGCATTGAGGACCAAGTAGAACGTGATCTGTGCCGCGTCGAGTCGTCGATCGTGTGGCCTGTACAGCGTCCCGATCAGGGCCTGCGTACTGGGTTTGAACAGTGCATGCCCGACGAGCATCAGCCCCAGCGCCATGTACAGCGCTGCGAAGTCCGCGCGCAATAGTGCTGCGTAACCTATGGCCAGCAGGGCCATGCCGACACCTAAACCGTGACGTGGACCCATGAATCGATCGACCGCGAGTCCGCCCGGCAGCGTCGACAGATAGATCGCGGCGTTCCACAGCCCAGCTAGCCGCAGCGCATCACCGCGCGTGTGACCGTATCGCTCGCACAACATCAGGACTGTCGAGCAACTGATGGCGCAGGCTGCCCAGCGTTCAAAGAACTCGGCCACACAGAGCGTATAGAAACCGGCAGGGTGACGATATCGCAGCGACGGCGGCGGCGACTTTGTCCGCTCTGGATCGGGCGGGCCACAGAACACGACGGGCAGTGACTGGCAAGCGGCGGACATGGAGACTCCCAAGGTCAAGGGCAGCGCATTTGTGGGGGCTGCCCAGGGTAAAAAGGAGCCTCGCGCGATGGCCCCTGCTTTGTCCTTGCAGTCTCGGGAATTCCGTGGTCAAAGGCGAAGCTCAATGGCTGCCAAATCATTTGGCACAGAAGAGTCCGTTTGCCAGTTCTGGAGTTACGACCATGGAAATGAATGCTGAAGTCTCGTCTGAGTTCCCGTCGCTTGTCGCGGAGCCCGAGGAGGGGCCATCTCCCTATCAGTCCGCGCAGTTTCATCTCAGGCAAGCTCTACAGGCACTTTCCGATTTGGCACCAGGCAAGGATCGCGAGAAGCGCAAGGCGCACGACGATGTGCTGCTGCTGGTCCGTCAGGTGCTTCAGTTCCTGCATGTTCACTTTTCACCCGAAAGAGAAGCGACCGGCGCGCAGCACTTTGGCGACCTACTCCGTCAGCATCGCAGTGAAGCAGGACTCACGCAGCAGCAGCTCGCGGACTACTCTGGGCTGTCCATTAGTCTGGTCCGCAAGCTCGAACAGAGCGACGCACCACCGACCCGCAAGTCCTTGCTCAGCCTGTGTAATGTGCAAGAGCTGAAGCTTGTGCCGCCGGAAGTCACTACGCTGCCCATCAATCGAGAGTTCAGCAATCCGCTCGCGCCCAACTGGTACATGTCGCCCGG
>DAORCZ010001400.1:0-2059 GCA_035345735.1 Pseudomonadota bacterium
GACTGAATCCATGCTTCCTCAAGACCTCCATTTCCACATACACCTCTCTCGTAATGACCGGCGCCCCAAAAAAATCGCCGATCTTCTCAACTCGGTGTATCAACTTTCAACCGCTGCGATGTGTCAATTTACATCCGCTGCTGACATGGGTCAGGAACGGCGGCGAGCAAACAAGCTGAAGCAGTTGCAGGAGAAGCTCGCCGAACGTAACGCTTTCGTGAAAGACTAGAAGCGCGCCAGCGCGCAGAGTGGCCTGGCCCTCTTGCAGGGCTGGGTCAAACGCCACAAGCTCAGCGCGTTCGTCACGCTCACGCTCAATGAACGGGTCATTCACTGCGCCATCGACGAAGACGCCCAGGCAGCGGATGCCTTGCTGGACGGCTGCTATCTCCTGGAAACCGATGTCCCGGCCGAGTGGATGGATGCGCAAACGGTGGGCGCCCGTTACCGGGATCTGCAGAAAGTCGAGCGCAACTTCCGCACCGTGAAGACCAGTTTCCTGGAAATCCGTCCGATCTTCCTGCGCAAGGCCGAGCGCGCCAGGGCGCACGTTCTTGTGGCGATGCTTGCGTTGAAGATCGCTTGCCACTTGGAAGCCGGTTTGCGCAAGGCCTTCGGGACTACCGCGGAGGATCGTGCCGCCCTCACCCCGGCCGACGCCCTGGTGGCCCTCGGACGGCTGACCTATCTTCACAGCACGGACCGACACGGCCAAACCCACCTCTACCTGCCACGCCCGGACGAGCAGCAGGCAAAAATCTTCGCTGCCCTGGGTCTTTCTTTCCCGCTCAGGCCCAAGGCCACCCAGCGCGCCGCGTAGGCAGGCGCCGCTTGCGCAGCGACGCCACGTTTTTCAACATAAACAGTTACCTGCAGGACAATTGCGGTTCCTCACAGAGGGAAGATCCGACAGGGAAAGCGCCCGAGACTGGCCTGGGGGCGGGCGGAGAGACCATCGATACCCAGGCTCATGTCCACTGCTTCGACGGCCAGTCAGACGGAATCGAGCGCGGGCCCCAGCGGCGCCGTCATCAGCGCTCTGCGCACAGGGCGTGGAGCCAGTCGATCGCGGGCAGCGTGGTGAATTCGAGTCGCCAGCCGCCGGGGCTGTGGAGTAAGAGGCTCGGATTCGCGTGGGGGACCACCGACGTGATCGTGACTGGAACAAGGGTCATCGGCGCTGCGGCAGCAACGACCGCTCCGCGTTCCTTCGCCAGGCGCTGGTGCCAGTAGCTGAGCGAGGCAGCTTTCAATCCGTGAGCCTCGCAGTACGCCTGCTGCGTACCGCCGCTCGCTCGCCACGCTTCCACATGCCGTCGCCACAAGGCTTCCCGTTCTCCCGCTTTCTCCATCCCTCCGCCCTCGGTCGAAAATCCAAAGTCTGCTCCTCTTCTCGGGCGGAATACAGGTGGATGGGATGGACGCTTACGATCAGCATGCTCTGCGAGCCGGCCGACGATGCGCCTGCCGAGGACTGGGCACCGTACGGGGTGCAGGTCGATGAAGCAAGAGCCCGTGGGGGCTCCTTGATCCTGGGGGTGCCGATGAAGGCGTCCGAAAGGCCGGCATCCGAAAAGGAGTAACCTATTGAGGCACGGAGCTGGACGCGCTGGCGCTCGATGCGCCGATGCTTCCGTCCCGTAGGGGCAACAAGAGCCCTCTGAGTGACGTGCTCGAGGATCTGCCGGGCAACGTGTTCGAACCAAAGCCGCAAGCCGGGGACTATGCGCCGGGTCATCTCCAAAGCAAGAGCGACCAACAGGAAAACATGTAGGCAGCAACCGCTTGGGTGGATGCGAGCGCTGCTGCCCGCCAAGCAGCAGCGCCGTGGTGATCTGCTTCAATTCGACGTGGAGATGCCTGTGATCGATTTGGCAACGATCGAGGGCAACGATGATCTGCCGGCCGGCGTGCATCAGCATTGCCAGAATTTGGCTACATGGTCGCTACACAAGACCGAATAGCAAAAAGCCAGACCTTGGAGTCTGGCTGAGTGCTTGTTCTATTGGTGGCCAAGCGCGGAATCGAACCACGGACACGCGGATTTTCAGTCCGCTGC
>DAORCZ010001401.1:0-2058 GCA_035345735.1 Pseudomonadota bacterium
CGTCGGGGCGCCGAAAAAACGAGATCCGCTGCGGCCCCAGCCTTACTCGCTTCTTGGGTATTTGGGGGGTTACTGTTTTTCGATGACGACTAGGGTGGCGTCGTCGCCGCCTTCGAGGTCGGAGACGCGCTTGACCAGGGACCAGCCGGCCATGGCGGGGGCGCCGACGAGGAGGCGCTGGATGCTGTCGTCGGCTAGCTCGCCGTGTACGCCATCGCTGCACAGAAGGAGGCGGTCGCCGGGCAAGAGGCCGACGGACAGGATCTGCGGCTCGACGCCGTTCTGGCTGCCGATGGCCATGCTCAGCACGTGCTGCCAGCGGGTGTTTAGGGCCTCGATCTCGCCCAGCCCCAGCTCGGCGAGCTTTTGCGCCAGGGTGTGATCGCAGGTCAGCGCGGACATCATGCCGCCGGTCTGGTGATAGACGCGGCTGTCGCCCACATGCGCCAGGTAGGCGCGCTCGCCCTGTACCAGCACCAGATCGAGGGTGCAGCACATCGGCTTGCCGCGTTCCTCGGCGGCCAAGAGCAGCGCCTGGTGCGCGGCCCGCACGGCGCCTTCTAGCCACACAAAGACCGTCGAGCTCTGGGCGGCCAAGAGCTCTCCGCCCTCGGTCAGCTGGCGTCGCAGGTACTCGGTGGCGGTCAGCACGGCCAGCCCCGAGGCCCGGGCGCCGGTCTTCAGGCCGCTGACGCCGTCGGCCAGCGCGAAGATGCCGTGCTCGGGGGCGACGTAGAAGGCGTCTTCGTTTTCGGTATGCGTGCGTCCGCGCATGGAGAACGCGGCACACGACAAGCGGCCCCAGGACACGACGTCCGTCGCAAAGTCTGAGGCGGCGGGCAAAAGCGCGGCGGCATGCGTGGCCGGCAGCCAGGCGGCGGGGGTCGTGGTCGAGTCACCGCGGAACGAGGTCCGGCGCGACAGCTTGCCGCTGCGGTTCGAGACGGCGCTCGGGACGTTCTGGGGAAGACTTCTAAAGCTGTTCATAACAACCTCCATGGTAGGGGGGATGCATTTATCGGTCAGACTGACCGCCAATACCGCAGAGCGGCATTGCTCTCGCTGCCTCCTGGTAGGTTCTTCTCCTTTCTTACGGCAAGGACTGAAAGATAGATATCCGTGCCGACCGGTTTATGCGCATACGGATTCGATACAGCATGCGCGGGTTGCTTTGCTGTCGATTTCGGCAGTGGGATTCACATCCGGGGGATAGCGCTAAACTTCCGCTATACCGATGGAGCCCAGGGTCCGTTACGTACAAGCTAATGGCAGTACCGCCCGTCGGCATCGACTGGCAATCAGGGACTGGGTCACTGACCGCAGCGGGGATACCGTTGAGACGTAAATCTAATGCTACTTGCCACCTGGTAGGCTGTCGAGAAAATCTTGCGCAGCGTGATATTTTTCTTAAAACGTCAATCTTTGTCAGGCTTTAGCCGGGGTAGGCCCACGCCCACAGAGTAGGTCCCCGACGTTCCTGTTGAACAAAAATCGCCGATTCCTACAATCGTCGAGCCATGATTTATCACATCACCACATTCGCCGACTGGACTTCTGCACAGAGCGCCGGCCGCTATCGCGCCCCCAGCCTAGATCAGGAAGGCTTTATCCACTGCTCGACCGCGGCCCAGGTCGTCCCGGTTGCCAATCGCTACTACCGCGGCGCCGTCGACCTCTGCCTGCTCACCATCGCCGAGGACCGCCTCACCGCCCCCCTCAAATGGGAACCGCCCGCGCCGCCCTCCGGCGCTCGCCGCCCTGCCAGCGACACCGCTTCTGAGCTCTACCCCCACCTCTACGGCCCCCTCAACCTCGACGCCGTCCTCCACATCGCTCCCCTCGCCCCCTCGGCGAGCGGCGACTTCACCTTCCCGCAAGGTGCATAGCGTGGTTGCACAGCGGGCCTGGCCAACGCCGATCAAGCGTCGCTGGCATGCACCCCGTTCCGCCGTTCCACGACCACGACTAGGAGGACGAGGGATCTCCTCGGCGTGGCGGTTTTACTCCGCCACGCCGCTTGATATGCGCCTGTACGCGGAAAATATCTGGGATATCGAC
>DAORCZ010001402.1:0-2058 GCA_035345735.1 Pseudomonadota bacterium
GCATCATGTCGTTCGATGCCAAGTGGAACAACGACAGCTTCGAGCTCCTCAACACACGCGTCGAGGCCCTGGCCGATCCCGGCAGCGAGCTGGCGAATCAGCTACAAGACATCGCGCGACGCTGCTTCCAGCTCTTCGGGATGTCGGGCTACGCCCGCGTCGATCTGCGCACCGACGCGTCCGGCAAGCTGCACGTACTTGAGCTCAACGCCAATCCCTGCTTCTGGGAAGGCAGCAGCTTTGGTGTCGCGTGCGGCTTGGCGGGCTACAACTACGCTGCGGTCATCGATGAGCTCATCGCTGCTGCAGAGCGCAGGCAGCGCATCAGCCCCAACTTGCCACCGGCCGTGCACGTGGTCCCACCAGCCCGCGTAGCCTCGTCCAAAGCATCCTCCTAGCTTCACCCAGATCGCGCGCCACCTCGCCGCCGGAACAAGCCAGGCAGAAGCAGGCAAGGCCGTAGCCGGCAAGGCAGCGGCCAGCAAGGCAGAAGCAGACGTTTGCGCGCGATCGAGCGTGATAGATTGCGCGGAATGCAGAACATTCTGGAGCGGGAGTTCGGCGGTCTACGCGTCGTCCTCAGCGGTGGAACCGATGGTCGTGGCGGCGGGACCGGGCCGCTGGTTGTGCTGCTGCACGGCTACGGTGCCCCGGGCCGCGATCTGGTCCCGCTGTCGCAAGTCCTTCCAGTCCCTCCGGGGACGCGCTTTGCCTTTCCTGCCGCGCCGCTGTCGCTGGGTCCGAACCTCGGGCCTTCGTTCATGCAGATGTTCGACTCGCGCGCCTGGTGGCCGATTGACATCGAGCGCTTCGAGCGCGCCCTCGGCGGCCTGGGCGGTCGCCCCGACCTCAGCTCGCCGGCCGTCGCTGCGCTGATGGAGGACGTCCCATCGGGGCTGGCGGCAGCGCGTGGCAAGTTAGTCGCCGCTCTCGATGCCATGGAGCGCGAGCTTGCGGTCCCCCCCGGGGCCATCGTCCTTGGTGGCTTCTCGCAAGGGGCGATGTTGTCGCTAGACACGGCGCTGCGCACCCATCGACCGCTGGCTGGCCTGCTCTTGCTCTCGGGCACAATGATCTGCAAGTCGGAGTGGCTGCCGCGCATGGCGGCCCGCGCCGGTCTGAAGGTGTTCCAGAGCCACGGCCAGCGCGATCCCCTGCTGCCGTTCTTCATCGCCGAAGCCCTGCGCGATCAGCTGCGCCAGGCCGGGCTTGCCGTCGAGTTCTGTCCCTTTGTCGGTCAGCACGAGATTCCGCAGGCGGTACTGCGCGCGGCGAGCACATTTCTGAGGTCGGCGCTCTCGGCCCCTGCTCCCGCGTCGCCGCCCCCGGCTGCAGGTACAGGTGGCCATGTCTGAAGCGAAAGAGCAGGCGCTCGCCGACATCACCCGGGGAGAGCCGCGCCTGGCCCTGGCTGCGCTGTGCGGCAAGGTGTTTCCCGGATACCGCATCAGCCGCATCCGTAGCTTGCACGGGGGGGTCGATGCCGCCACGCATCGCGTCGATCTGGAGTGCGAAGCGAGCGCCGAGCCGACCCAGTCGATTGTCGTCAGGCGCTATGGCAACGCTACGCTGCGCTGGAATCCGCTGGGGCCAACCCGGCTGTGGCGGACGCTGCACGCGCTGTCGCAGGCGCAGCTTGGCATCGCGACGCCGCAGCCCCTGTGGTTTGACGCCACGACGCTCGACGCCCCGACCCTGCTTATGAGCTATCTGCCGGGTCGCAGCACGCTGCAGCCGCGCGACATGGGACGCTTTCTTTCCGATATGGCCAGCGCCCTGGCGCGCATCCATACCGTGCCCAGCGAAGAGCCGGTGCTGTCCCACCTGCCAAACCCCATCGAGCGCCTTGCCCAGCTCTTTGCTGTCGCTGAGCAGCACCCCGGACTCGACAGCGTGACCGATGGCAGCAACATTCGCCGCGTGTTTGCCGACGTGCGCCGACGCCCGCTCGTTGGACGGCTGGTGCTTCTGCACGGCGACTACTGGGCCGGCAACGTGGTCTGGCGCGGAAGCCACCTCCACGCTGTGCTCGACTGGGATCAGGCCGAGCGCGGCGAT
>DAORCZ010001403.1:0-2058 GCA_035345735.1 Pseudomonadota bacterium
TGGCCTTTGGCGAGGCGGCGCAGCAGCACGGTGTACAGGTGCTCCCGTTCGCGATGCAGCGGGTGCGCCTGAAGGCCCCAGGGGTCTCCAGTGTGCTGGTGAGAGTGGAATCGCGGTGCGAGGAGGAGTCAGAAACCAGGGAGGCGACTCTGGAGCTATTTGACCTCGCGCAGCAAACCGTACTGCAGGTAGGAGCCATCCGCGCCCGCCGGGCCGCGGGGGAACTGATTGGGAAGGCCAGGAGCGGGGGACGCGAGGCCATCTATCAGATTCACTGGATAGCCAGTGCGGCGCCGCCGGTAGCGTCCCCCGGCTCCTGGGCGGTGGTTGGCAGCGGAGCGCTGGCCGAGCAGGCGGCGGCGGCGCTCGGCGCACACGGCGCCCAGGTCTGCCGCCGGGCCTCCCTGGCCGAACTGGTGGACCTGCACTCCCAGGGCACCACCGCGCTTCAGGGCGTGGTCCTCGTGCTCGCCTCATCCCTGGACCCCGACCCGGACCCGCTTGCCGCCGCCCATCGCTGCTCCTCGCTCCTTCTCCAGCAGCTTCAGCTCTGGACCGCCCAGCTCCCTCTTACCTCCTCACGCTTGGTTGTTCTGACCCGCCAAGCGGTGGCCGCCGGCCAGGACGCTCCAGTCCTCGACCTGGGCAGCTCGCCCCTCTGGGGTCTTGTCCGCGCCGCTCGCTCCGAGTTCCCGGACCGCTCCCTGTTTCTTCTCGACACCGACTCATCCCCTTTCTCGGCTGCCCTTTTGGCCTCAGCGCTTCTAGCCTCCGACCAGCCGGAGGCCGCTCTTCGCTCTGGCTCTCGCCGAGTCCCTGGTCTGCGGCCGCTCGATTTGGACTCCTGTTCCCTCACTCCATCCTTGGATCTTACGCACGGCACCGTCCTTGTTACCGGTGGCACCAGCGGCCTGGGCGCCTCTGTGGCACGTCATCTTGTAGGACATCATGGCGTCAAACAACTGCTCTTGCTCTCTCGCCGCGGCATAAACACTCCCGGCGCCGAGCAGCTCCTTGAGGACCTGCAAGGCCTGGGGTGCAGCGCGACCGTTGCTTGCTGCGATGTCTCCGACCGGGACGCTGTGTGTTCGGTGCTGCACGCCATTTTGCCGCAGCACCCCCTGAGGGCCGTGTTTCATTGCGCTGGGGTCCTTTCTGACGGAGTCCTGGGCTCTCTGACGCCGCACAGCGTTGCCACCGTCTTTGGGCCCAAGGTGGACGGCGCTTTTCACCTGCACCTTCTCACCCGGAATCTGCCCTTGGTCGCCTTCGTCCTGTTCTCTTCGGCCGCAGGCGTATTGGGCAGCCCCGGCCAGTCCAACTACGCTGCCGCCAACAGCTTCCTCGACGCCTTGGCAGCTTACCGCCGAGGGGCGGCGCTTCCGGCGCTGTCGCTGGCCTGGGGGGGCTTGGCAGGGCAGGGCATGGCGGCTGGACTTTCCCCCTCCGACCTGAGCCGCATGCGCCAGCAGGGGCTCGAGCTGCTGGAAGTCGACAAGGGAATGGACCTTCTGGACCAGGCTCTGCGAACCCCCACAGACCTGCTGCTGCCCATGGCGCTGAACCTGCATCAGCCGCCGACTCACTTGGGACAACTGCCCGCGCTGCTGCGCACGCTATTGCCCTCTGAGCAAAGCGGTCATGGCCCAGGCGGACCCGCTCCGGACGAGCTGCGGCAGCGATTGCGGGCTCTGCCCCCGCCAGAGCAGCAGCAGGCCCTGCTGGCGCAGGTCCGCTCCCAGGTGGCCGCCGTGCTCCAGCTGGCTGAGCCAGCCGCCCTGCGCAGCGACCAGCCGCTCCGGGAGCTCGGCCTGGACTCGCTGATGGCGGTGGAGCTGCGCAACCGCCTCAGCAAGCTCGTGGGCCTGCCGCTCGCAGCCACGTTCGTGTTTGATTATCCGACGCCGCGGGCGATGAGTATGCAGCTGGTCAATGAGCTGCATGGCCCGGATCTCGGCGAGCCGGCGCGCCTTCCTGGCGCATCCGCCCTCGATGTGGACAAAGTGATTGCCGCCCTGCGGGCCGCATCCGTGGAAGAGCTGCGCGCTCGCAACCTGC
>DAORCZ010001404.1:0-2054 GCA_035345735.1 Pseudomonadota bacterium
CGCGGCAGTTCCGGGGGCACTACTTCCGCTTCAAGACGGCGTTTGCTCCCAATGCCAAGCACCGTCTGACCTTGGCGGTGTCGGCTGACCCGGCGACGATCGGCAACGTCAACCAGACCAACTTCATGCTCGGCGCTGCCGAGGACTACCAGGCACAGGGTGGCGCGTTCACCATCCTCACCTGGGACTACTTCCACAGCGACAAGATCAACTCCAAGATCCAGACCGGCTTCCAGTACAGCACCATCGATACCGGGCCGCAGGGTTTCTTCGGCACGATCGATAACTCGGCCTACGCTGGCAAGGGCATCTTCTCGCCGGCCAACGACAAATGGGAAGCCGAGCGCCCCTCGCACTTCAACAACGACGACGGCACGACCTGGTATCAGGGCGGCGCGATCGTCTATGACCGCCGCTACACCTTCCAGTTCGATCCCTCGCTGTCGGTGCGTGGCAACGCCGGTCGCTTCGGCAAGCACGAAGCCAAGTTCGGTATCCAGGGGCGCTACATCCGCCACACCTCGGATGTGCGGACGCCTGGCAACGTCACCTATGCCGACTTCGGCGGTGGCCTGCTGGAAGACGGCATCTGCGAGGCCGACGGCAACATCGCGACGCCGACCGGCATGCCGGGCAAGACGGGTGGCTGCTACCAGAAGACCACGCAGGACCCATACACCAACACCCAGAACGGCTTCTCGCTGGGCTTCTTCGCGCAGGATCGCTGGAAGGTAAATAGCTGGCTGCGCATCAACCCCGGTATGCGCTTCGACTACGGCCGCACCACCAACAGCCTCGGCGAAGTCGTCTCGAACCTGTTCGGCTTCGGCCCGCGCATCGGCTTGGTCTTCGACATCACGCAGGATCAGAAGACCATCTTCACCGCCTACTACGGCCGCTCGAACGAAGTGCTGTCGCTGCTGACCGCGGCCTACGCCGACGTGTCGGCCCTCTCGACGACCTACGAGTACAACCCCGAGCTCGCGATGGGCAAGGGCGGCTGGCAGAAGGCCTACGAGTCCGGTGGCCCGGGTGGCTACAAGCTACGCCCCGACGGCACGCCGCCGCACACCGACGAGATCACGCTGTCGCTGCGCCGCGAAGCCTTCCAGAACTCGATGGTCGGCGTCGACTACACCTACAAGCGCGTGGGCAACATCTGGGACAGCAAAGAGATCAACCAGATCTGGGATCCATCGGGTCAGCGCGTCGTCCGCTACATGAACGGTCAGTCAGCGCAGGTCTACGAGTACGGTACCTACGACGAAAACTGGCGCGTGTACCAGGGTGTCGACTTCCTGTTTGAAGCCCGCCCGCGTCAGGAGTGGGACTTCGCGGTCACGTACACGTTGTCATGGCTGTACGGCCCAGGTGCCGAGCAGTTTGCGCAGATCAGCGGTGCGCAGAACCTGGCGCAGTTCTACAACCCGCGCATGTTCCAGTTCTATGACGGCTTCCTTCCCGAAGATCGTCGCCACCAGCTCAAGATCCGCGCCTCGTATCAGTGGAAGGGCCTGACCTTCGGCACCTTCCTGAGCTATCAGAGCGGCACGCCGCGCAGTAAGCGCTACTTCAACGTCAACGACGGCAGCAACACCGTGCTGCGCTCGCCGACCGGCACTGAACCGGGCAACGACTCGGCCAGCGCCAGCACCTACAACGACGTGACGCGCATCGCCGAGTTCCGCGTGCCGGCCCTGCTGACCATCGATGCTCGCGTGACCTACGACGTGGCCAGCTTCTTCACCGACAAGTTCCACCTGCAGCTGATCGCCGACCTCTTCAACGTCCTTAACCTCGACACGCCGACCAGCGTGGTGACGCGCGATGGTGGGACGTTCGGTCAGATCGCTGCGCGGCAAACGCCGCTGCGGGCTCAGCTCGGTCTGCGCATTCAGTACTAAGGAGCGCAGCCGGCTCCGCCTCCCCTCCCCTCCCCCGCTCTCTTCTCCCCCCCTTCGATTCTCTTCCGGTTGGTCGTAGCGCCCCGCGGTGCCGCGGCTACGTCTCTTTGCGTCGCGCCAAGCGCAGCGCGATGTAGACCCCCAGGCTGG
>DAORCZ010001405.1:0-2053 GCA_035345735.1 Pseudomonadota bacterium
CTGGCGTTGGCTGAGGGTGGCGGGGGCGGCGGCAAGCTGGAGGTCGTAGAGGCAGCCGTCTTTTTTGAGGACGACGAGGTCGAGGGCGATGGGGACGCCGTCGAGCTCGGCGGTAACTTCGGTGCGCAGGGCCTCGCGGCCATCGAGCGTCAGCGAGCGGCGCGCGACTTCCTTGCGAGCGGCCAGGCCAAACAAGAGGTGGTTGGTCAGGACATCGAGCGGGGCGTCGTCGGGCGGGGGGCACTCGGCGTTTACGATCAGCGTACCGCCCTGGCGATGACGGAAGGCCAGGCGAGCCCCGCGCGAGCCGATGCGCTGCCAGTCGGCGGGCAGCGGGCCTGTGCGAAAGGCGACCTCGCCCTGACGGAAGATGCCGTCGGAATAGGTGGCGCGCGGCGCGCACGCCAGGCTGGAAAGCGCCCACAGAGCAGCGCTCAGCGTCCCGGCCGCGCGTGTAAAAGACGGGCTCACAGGCATCGAGCTTACAGCCGCGTCAGCGCCCGCTGCGTGAAGTTGTCGTCGGATAGGCCCTGATCCATCTGGCTGCTGATCAGGACCAGCTCGGTCTTATGACCCTTGCGATGATCGGTGAAGACCATCTTGCCCGGCGACTTATGGGTGGCCCCGTCCTTGGTGTATTCGAGCCGCTCCTGCGTGCGCAGCTTGGTGCCCTTCCCATCCATGTATTCGAGCTTGGTGATGAGCGCGTCCTTCGGTTCGATCCACAGCTTAAGCTGCGGAAACTCGACGGGCTTGTTGCCGCGCACTTTCAAGAGGAGGACGACCAGCCCGCCTTCGGTGCCGGCGGCGCTCGGTTCGTAGGTCGGCAGGAATTCGGTCAGCGACATGTCTTCGTTGCTGACGTCGGAGCCCATGAAGCTCTGCCCGGCCTGGTGCGTGCCGACGCGGCGCACGCGGTTGTTGAACTCGGGCAGGAGCACGTACATGGTGTCGGCGTTTTCGACCAGCACGCCCATGCCCTTGACGTTGGCCGGCGACAGGAAGCGCACGATGCGCTTTGCGCCCTTCTGCTGCGTTGTGAACTCGCTCTCGCGCACGCCGCCGGGATCGAGGATGCGTAGCTTGAAGCGGAACGTTGCGTCCTTAAACGCGTTGGCCTGCGTATCGACGCGCTTGAGCAACTGCTCGGGCGTCTCGGCGGGGACGACGGGTGCCGCGGCGGCCGGAGCCTGAGCGGCCGGAGCCTGAGCGGCCGGAGCCTGGGCCCACACCGACGGTGACAGCATCGACAACGCCGCGCTAAGAGCAGCGGTCGACAGCATGTATGGATAAGAACGGACATGGACACGCTTCATCGGGAAGACTCCTGTGCGTTGTTCAAGGCAGCGGGCAGCGGCAGGAGCGCTGGCACCAGCAAGAAGGTAAACAGCGCCGAGAGAAGCAAGCCGGCGCAGGCCAGGCCGCCAAACAGGCGCAGCGCGGGGGCTGCTCCCAGCATCAGCACGCCCATGCCTAGGCCCAATAGCGCCGCGGTGGTGAAGATGACCGGCCCGACGGTGGGCACGACATCGCGGGCCGGCCGCCGCAAGAGGTACCAGATGTAGTGCATCGCGAAGTCAGCGCCCGAGCTGGTGACGATCGAGCCAACGAGCGACGTGCCAAGATCAATCGGCCGCCCCGAAAAGCCCAGCGAGCCGAAGACCACCAACAGCGAAAGCAGCGCAGGCAAGAGCGACAGCACCGCCGGCCACAGCGCGCGCTGCGCAAACAAGAGCGCCACCAGCACGGCTGACAGCGCCACGCCTAGGCTCAGCCACTGGTTGCGCTCGACGGCGCGCGAAAACGCGCGATCGAGGAGCGGCTCGCCGGTGAGCTGACCGCGCAGCGTGATCTCGGGACCGGGCTCGTCCTGGGGTGGCAAGAGCAGCTCGCCAGCGACGAGCTGTAGCGCCCCGCCGGCCGGGCGACCGAGCGCTAGGCTGAGGCTTCCAACCGCTGCGGTCTGTGCCGCCTGCAGCGCGGCATCGTCACTCTGCGGTGTGATCTCGCGAGCGGCACGGGCCTGGATCTCGCTCACTGCGGTCGTGATCGC
>DAORCZ010001406.1:0-2051 GCA_035345735.1 Pseudomonadota bacterium
TCTCAAGCGCGAAGCCGCCGCGCCCGCCAGTCGCCGAGCGCAGGAAGGCCGAGTAATCGAGCGTCTCGGACATCGGAATGCTGGCCTTGACCACCTGCATGCGACCGCGGGCTTCCATGCCGGCGATCTTGGCGCGGCGGTTGTTTAGGTCGCCGATGATCTGGCCCATGTTGTCCTCGGGACAGATGACCTCGATCTTCATGTACGGCTCTAGGATGACCGGCTGCGCCTGCTTAAACGCGGTCAGGAAGCCCTTGCTGCCGGCCATCTCGAAGCTGCGCGAGTCGCTGTCGACGTCGTGGTACTTGCCGTCGAACAGCCGGACCTTGACGTCGGTGCAGTGGTAGCCGGCCAGGCCACCGCGGGCCATGCGCTCTTTGATGCCCTTTTCGACCGCCGGGATGAACTGGCGGGGCACCGAGCCACCGACGATGGCGTCTTCGAAGATGAGGCCCGAGCCGCGCGGCGCCGGTTCGAGATCGAGGTACACGACACCGAACTGGCCTTTGCCGCCGGTCTGTTTCTTGTGCTTCCCTTCGACGTTCTTGGCCCGGCCGCGGATCGTCTCTAGGTAGGGGATGCGCGGCGGTGCAAGCTCGACTTCGACGCTGGCTCGGCGCAGCTTTTCCAGCGTGACTTCGATGTGGACGGGGCCACAGCCGCCAATGATCGTCTCTTTGGTGGCGGCGTCGTATTCGATCTTGAGCGACAGATCTTCTTCTTTGACGTCGTTAAGCTTCTGCGCCAGCTTCGCTTCGTCGGTCTTGCCCTTGGACAGCAGGGCATAGCGCACCACCGGGGCCGGCACGTTCGGCTGCGGGAAGCGCACCGGATCTTTTTCTTCGCACAGCGTGTCGCCGATGCGCGTCGCCTTGAGCTTGGCCAGGCCGACGATATCGCCGGGGAAAGCCTCGGTGACCGAGGCGCGCTTGCCGGGCGTAAACAGGTAAAGCTGACCGACGCGCTCGCCCTTGTCGTGGGTCGAGTTAAAGACGTTGGTGTCAGCGGTCAGCTTGCCGGAGACCACGCGCACCATCGCCATGCGCCCGACTTCCGACGGAATCATCTTGAAGACGTAGGCCGACATCGGCTCGGTCGGCTTGGGACCGCGCGACACCTCGGCATCGCCCTTGCCGCGGCCGGTACGCACGCGTCCATCGCGGGCCGGCGGCAGCAGGGTGACCAGCGCATCAAGCAGGGTCTGCACACCGCGGTTGCTCGTCGCCGAGCCACAGAGCACGGGATAGATCTGGCGCGCGGCCACGGCCTGGCGCAGACCGTCGGCAAGCTCGCTATCGGTCAGCGTGCCGGCGTCGAAGAACTTCGCCATCAGATCGTCGTCGGAGGCCGCGACGGCTTCGATCAGCTTCTCGCGCGCCGCGTTGACGGCGGCCTGCAGCCCAGCCGGCACCGCTTCGGCTTTGACGTCACGACCATCGTCCGAAAAACGATGCGCCTTCTGGCTCACCAGATCGATGACGCCTTCGAACTTCGACTCGGCCCCGATGGGCAGGACGATCGGCACTGCTTTGTCCGACAGCGACCGCTGGATGCTCTCGACCGCGTGTGCGAAATCGGCGCGCTCGCGATCCATCTTGTTGATGAAGATCAGGCTCGGCATGCCGAGGCTGTCCGCCTCTTCCCAGGTCTTTTCGGTGTAGACCTGCACGCCGTCGGAAGCCGACACGACACACAGCGCGCTGTCGGCGGCGCCGATGGCGGTCATGGTGTCGACGATGAAGTCGCCCTGACCGCTGGTGTCGATGAAGTTGATCTTGGTCTTCTGCCACTCGATCGGCGCGCAGTGCGGGTTGATCGTGCCCTTGCGCTTTTTCTCTTCCGGCTCGACGTCGAGGTTCGAAGTCTCGTCATCGACGCGGCCGAGGCGAGAGACCGCCTTGGTGTCAAAAAAGGCCGCTTCCGCCAGCGAAGTCTTCCCCGACCCACCGTGACCAATCAGAGCAACGTCCCGAATTTCCGCTTCGCTGTAGTTACGCATCAAACAGACCTCCAGAAGACCTTCCGTCGTTTGCGGGGGCGGCGAGGCTTGA
>DAORCZ010001407.1:0-2050 GCA_035345735.1 Pseudomonadota bacterium
GGGACGTCGGGCGACTTGGGGTCGCTGCACTTCTGCGCCCCGCGCTTTAGGCGCAGGATGTCGGTGCCGGGCCGCGGCAGCACCGCCTCGGGCCACAGCAGCGTGGCCTTCACCCCGAGCAGCGCATCAAGCGTGCGGAGGGTGTGGTCTTGCCCCTTGGCCTCCATGTCATAGACCACCTGTGCGAAGGGCAGCGGCAAGCGGGTATGGCGCTCTAGGAAGCGACGATTCCCGTCGCGCAGCGCCGCGTGATACTCACACAAGAAAGTAGAAAACTGGCTCAGGGTGGCGGCGTCGGCGGGCATCGCTTTGGTTGGCGTCGTGGGTTTGTGCGGGGTTTTGGACGGGGGGTTGGGCGAGGCTGCAAGCATCGTCGGAAGCGGGCCCAGGAAGAGCAAAGCCAAGGTCGCGAGCCGGGCGGCCAGCCGTCGGGGGCTAGGGCTTGTGCGACACGTTCCAGTAGTTCGTGGTGTGGCCATCCAACTGTCTGCCGGTGATGGTGTGGATGTTCCGGGCGTTATTGCGTCCGCCATCATGCACGTTAAACGTGTTGCCGTCATCGCTGACGCCGTTTAGCAGCATGTAGTGGCCTTTGTAGGGGGTGACGTCGTCGCCATCGGCACCGGCGCCAGTGATGTTGTGACCCAGGAATGCGACGGGGATGCCATCGCGTAGCGACTTGGTGGCGTTGGCGCGGTTGTTCAGCGTGTTGCCGGCAAAGCCGGGGAAGCTGGCCGCAAGATCGCCCATCATCGTCGCGCCGTCGGTGCCGCTGCCTTTGACGCGGCCGTGGCGGGTGGCGTAGTCGGCCATCTTGCGCGGCGTGTAGGGATCTTGCACCCCGCGCGAGTGCTGGCCCTCGGGGTCTTCCTGGTCGCGGAAGTCCATCATCATGGCCAGGGCGGTGGGACCGCAGCCGGCCTCGGTCATGGTGGTGTAGCTCTTGTCCTTGCCGTAGACGGTATCGCCCCAGCGGTCATCGAACTGCTGGTAGCTCTTGGTGGTGCTCAGCAGGCCGGTGGCGAGCGTCTTTTTCTCGGCGAGCAGCCGCGTCCGCTCCTTGGGATCGAGCTTGGGATCGTCCAGCTGCGCGTTGATGCGGTTGATGTCGTTGCGATCCTGCCAGCGTTGCAGCGCCGTCTGCTGATCCGCAAACTTGCCCTTTTCGGTCTCTAGCTGAGTACGCTCAGCGACGAGCCGCTGCTGCTCGGGAGTCAGGTTCTTGGGCAGCTTCTCGGGAAGCTGGGCGGTGAGGGCCTGGATGGATGCGTCGTAGACTCCGCTGCGTTCTTTGAGGTCAGCCAGAAGCGCGGTGCGGTCGCCGTTGAGATGGGTCTCGGCATCGCCGGCCGCCGGGTCGTTGGCCTGGCGCTGCTTATCCAGCGCCGTGCGCGAGGTGCGGTTGGCGAGGATCTTGGCCTGGATGTCTTTGTCGCCCTGCCCGCGATAGTCGTCGAGCGTCGGCGGCTTATGTTCGTTCGACAAGGCAGCGGCCGCCCCCGCCATCACCCCGGCAAACATCGGCAGGCCCGACGCCGTGGCCAGCGCCGTACCCGCCAGGCCGGTCGCCAGACCCGGCAATAGCTGCCCGCCTAGGCCCTGCGGCTCGGTGAAGTGATTAAACAGGCCCGCGCTAGTCCCCGGCTGCGTCGCATTCAGGCCGCCCAGCCCAAAGGGCATCAGGTTGCCAAACGGCGAGCTGGCCGTCGCGTTCGCCGGCTGCTGCGCCGCCGCGGCCGAGCGAATGCCGATGCCGAGCCCCCCGGCCCAGTTGGGAATCGCTGCGTGGTTCGTCGCGTTCGTGCCCCGGCTGCTGTCAGAGCCTGAGTCGAAGTCCATCCTGCTGCCCCCACCCCAAAAGTGACTGCGCCAAGATCGATTATCGCCGCCGCGGCGCCGAGATTGCGGACCCCCGCGAACTTTTTTCACGCGCTCAGCGTCGGCCCGGATCGGCGACCGCGGTAGGTGCCCAAACGACAGGAGCCCGCCGAGAGGGGATGCTCCTTAGGAACTGCAGATCGGCAGCGATTCCTGAAGACCGACGCAGTAT
>DAORCZ010001408.1:0-2048 GCA_035345735.1 Pseudomonadota bacterium
CTGACCGCAGGCCTGATCCTGCTCGGCCTCGGCTGGGCCGCGACCTTCATCAGCGGCTCCACGATGCTCGTGGCGGCGATCTCCGTCGTACACCGCCCTGCAGCGCAAGGCAGCGCCGACCTCGTCATGGGCCTCGCGGCCGCAGGGGCCGGGGCGCTGGCCGGGGTCGTCGTACAGTTTTGGGGCTTTGGGCAGCTTGGCCTGCTTGCTGGGGCGTTGTGTGTTGTGAGTGCCTTGCGGTTGGTGTTTGCGCGGGGTCAATGAGTGCGTTGCGTATCCACAACGACCGCCTGGAATCTCGCCGCCGCGATGCAACGACGGTAAACTCAGATACATGTCTGAAGCGCGCGAGGAGCTCATCCACCTGATCGGTGAGCTTTCAGAAGCCGAGGTAAACACCTTGCTCTCGACCGCTCGTGCGCTTGATCTAAGCAAGGTCAGAAGCGAGAGCTCTTGGCCCCCGGCCTTCTTTGGCAGCATCAAGCATGCAGCCAACGGGCGCACTGATAACGCCAGGAGTGCAGACGACTTCCTTGCTGAGACTGGGTTTGGCCAGGACTACCGCGGATGATCTTGGTGGATTCAGGTCCCCTGATCGCTGCGGCAATCTCGAATGATCGTGATCATCGTCGGTGCGTAGATATGTTTACTGCGCTGCATCTCAACTCAGAGAACCTTCTCGTGCCCCAAACAGTGGTCGCCGAAGTTGCCTACGCTATTCAGAAGTTGGGTGGCACAGATCAAGAACTGCTCTTTCTTAGGGCCTTTGCTGAAGGTGATCTGATCTTGGTTGACCTAGTTCCTTCGGATCTCACTAGGATCATGGAACTCGTCGATACATATCGTGACTTCCCTCTTGGCACGACCGATGCTTCAGTGATCGCCATAGCCGAACGCCTCAACGTCGCAGAGGTGGCAACGCTCGATCACCGGCATTTCCCGAATGTGCAACCGCGCCACAGCCACGCGTTCATAGGCAGCCCCCGGTAGCTACCCGGCCTTGACCCCAGGCAGGTCCTGGGGTGCCACGCCGTACGCGATCTCGCGCATCGCACCTTCGCGCAGGGCGGTGATCGCCCAGACGCGTTGCTCCATGGTGGTGTTGGCGATCAGGGCGCCATAGCGCAGGGTCATCCGCTTCTCGAGTTTCACCGCCGTACGACGGATCCCAGATGGCGTGTCCACCGGGCCGGGCGGGTCGTAGGCGACCGCTGAGGCGACCGGAGTTTCGCCGGCTGCGGCGATCATCTGGCTGAGGTCGTCACGATTGCGGCGATGGTCGGCGAATGAGGCCGAGAGCAGGTCAAATAGCGCGGGCTGCTCGCGCTCGGAGACGCGGGCGCCGAGCAGGCCAAAGAGATAGACGGCCGCGTGCTCATCGGCCAGGGCCTCCTGCATGGCCTGGATGCCAGGCACCTTCGGGTCGCTCACGGTTTGCCCCCTTGGGTGGGTGCCAAGTCAGGCAGACGCTGATGGATCGCCGCCGACATGCTGGCCAACACGCGTGCCCACTGCCCAGAGTCCGACTCAGCGGCCAGCCCGGCCAGCAGCGTCGCGAGTTGGGTCTCGGCGGTGTGCAGCGCAGCCAGCGCCCCCGCCCGGCCGGGGGGTACGACGGGCACGTCCGGCGAGGCGGCCCCCGACTCGCCCTGGTCCAAGATCGACAGGTGGGCGTCGTGCATGGCTGCGATCGGGTTGAGCAGTACGGCGAGCCCGGGGCGGGCGGTGCTGGTGGCGCTCACCGCAGCCAGCGTCTGGGCGACCGCGTCACGCGCCTTGACTGCTGCCTGCTCGTCGACGCTGAGCTCGGCTGGCTCATTGTCGCCCACCGGTGAGCCGGAGGCGCAGGCGGCCAGCAGGCTGGCGGCGCCGATGGCTGCTGCCCCCAGCAGCGTCGTACGACGGGTCAGCGGCGGGTCGTGGAGGAGCACACCCGCATCCTAGGCAACGGCTCGGTCGAGACTCGTGACGGTGGGTGTGTGGCTTTTCGGGGCGGGTTCGCTACGGTTGGGTCACCACAACAGCACACTGGAGGTCATCGGTCGTGA
>DAORCZ010001409.1:0-2046 GCA_035345735.1 Pseudomonadota bacterium
CCAGCCTGGGGGTCTACATCGCGCTGCGCTTGGCGCGACGCAAAGAGACGTAGCCACCCCGCCGCGGGGCGCTACGACCAACCAGAAGAGAATCGAAGGGGGGAGAAGAGAGCGGGGAGGGAGGCGGAGCCGGCTGCGCTCGTTAGTACTGGATGCGCAGACCGAGCTGAGCCCGCAGCGGCGTCTGCCGAGCCTGAATCAGGCCGAAGGTTGGAACATCGCGAGTGACAACGCTCGTCGGTGTATCCAGGTTGAGGACGTTGAAGACGTCGGCGATTAGCTGCAGGTGAAACTTGTCGGTGAAGAAGCTCGCCAGATCGTAGGTCACGCGGGCATCAATCGTCATCAGGGCCGGAACACGGAACTCCGCGATGCGCGTCACGTCGTTATACGTGCCAGCGGTGGCTGGGTCGTTGCCAGGCTCGGTGCCGGTCGGCGAGCGCAGGTAAGAATAGGACCCGTCGTTGACGTTGAAGAAACGCTTGCTGCGCGGCGTGCCGCTCTGATAGCTCAGGAAGGCGCCGAAGGTCAGGCCCTTCCACTGATACGAGGCGCGGATCTTCAGCTGGTGGCGGCGATCCTCTGGGAGGTAGCCGTCGTAGAACTGAAACAAGCGCGGGTTGTAGAACTGCGCCTGTTTCTGCGAGGAGCTGATCTGCGCAAACTGCTCTGCGCCAGGGCCGTACAGCCATGACAGGGTATAGATGACGGCAAAGTCCCACTCCTGCCGCGGCCGGGCCTCGAACAGGAAGTCGACGCCCTGATACACGCGCCAGTTCTCGTCGTAGGTGCCGTACTCGTAGATCTGTGACGACTGGCCGTTCATGTAGCGGACGACGCGCTGGCCCGACGGATCCCAGATCTGGTTGATCTCTTTGCTGTCCCAGATGTTGCCGACGCGCTTGTACGTGTAATCGACGCCGACCATCGAGTTTTGGAAGGCTTCACGGCGGAACGACAGCGTGATCTCGTCCGTGTGCGGCGGCGTGCCGTCGGGGCGCAGCTTGTAGCCGCCCGGGCCGCCAGACTCATAGGCCTTCTGCCAGCCACCTTTGCCCATCGCTAGCTCAGAGTTGTACTCGTAGGTCGTGGCGACAGCAGACACGTCGGCGTAGGCCGCGGTCAGCAGCGACAGCACCTCGTTCGAGCGGCCGTAGTAGGCGGTGAAGATCGTCTTCTGATCCTGCGTGATGTCGAAGACCAAGCCGAGGCGCGGGCCGAAGCCGAACAGGTTCGAGACGACTTCGCCGAGGCTGTTGGTAGTGCGGCCGTAGTCGAAGCGCATACCGGGGTTGATGCGCAGCCAGCCATTCACTTTCCAACGATCCTGGGCGAAGAAGCCCAGCGAGAAGCCGTTCTGGGTGTTGTTGTACGGATCCTGCGTGGTCTTCTGGTAGCAGCCTGCGGTCTTGCCAGGCATGCCGGCCGGCGTCGCGATGTTGCCATCGGCCTCGCAGATGCCGTCTTCCAGCAAGCCACCGCCGAAGTCGGAGTACGTGACGTTGCCCGGGGTACGAATGTCTGCGGTGTGACGAATGAAGCGGCCTTGGAAGCCAAACTTTGCTTCGTGCTTGCCGAAGCGACCGGCGTTGCCACGCACCGAGATCGAGGGGTCGAACTGAAACGTGTAGCGCCGATCTAGGCTAATCGCACCGCCTTGGTACCACGTCGTGTTGTCGGTGTTGTTGACGTGCTGTGGCCGCTCGGCATCCCAGGTATCGTTGGCCGGCGAAAACAGCTTCTTGCCTGCATAGGCCGAGTAGTCGACGGTGCCGAAGAGACCTTGAGGCCCATTGTCGAGGCTGTTGTACTGAAAACCAGCCTGGATCTTGGTGTTGACCTTTTCACTGAGGAAGTAGTCCCAGGTCAGGATGCTGAAGGCTCCACCCTGGGCCTGGAAATCCTCGGCAACGCCGAGCAGGAAGTTGGTCTGGTTCAGGTTGGTGATCGTTGCCGGGTCAGCCGACACCGCTAGGGTCAGACGGTGTTTCGCATTGGGAGCAAACGCCGTCTTGAAGCGGAAGTAGTGCCCCCGGAACTGCCGCG
>DAORCZ010001410.1:0-2041 GCA_035345735.1 Pseudomonadota bacterium
ACTGCAGCGACATGCCGACGACGTCGAAGTCGGCAAGCGGTCGCGCCGACTCCAGCGAAAGCAGCGGCAGGCCGCGTCGGCGTAGCTCGCCCTCCATGTCGACCCAGGGCGTAAAGGCGCGCTCGCAGACGATGCCGGGGTGCTTGTTCAGCAGCGAGTACAGAATCTTTGTGCCGAGGTGCGACATCCCGATCTCGTAGACATCGGGAAAGGCCAGGGCCAAGCGGACCTGCGCGTCGGCCCAGGGCTTGCGCACCGACTGAAACTCACCGCCGAGATAGCGCCCCGGCTTTTCGACCTGGGCGACGAAGTCAGCGTAGGGATGATCGGCGCTCAGCGTGGCCGGGTCGGCCGAACCAGCGGCCGGGCGAGCGAGCGAGGGCAGGCGGATCGGGACAAGCGTGGCACTCATGCGCTCTTGCCGTACCGTGTCTCCGACGGGCGGTCAAGCGGGATCTGACGTTACGTCAGCCCGGCCAGCCGGCGCGATTAAGCGCTTCCGTCACGCCGCAGATGCGATTACCGTCGCGCGCTACGACCATGACCCTCAAGACCGCTTGGCCCCTTTCGCTCCTCCTCGCTGCGGGCTGCTCGTCGTTTACGGCGCCAGAGCGCGCCCTCGATGATCGCACGCCGCTCGCGGCCGCTTGCGAGACGCTCGACGGATCGCGCTGTGTGCTGCCCTGGCCGTCGAATACGTTCGCACGGGCCGATGCACGCAGCCCGACCGGCCTGCGCCTGAACCTCAGCCTGTCGAGCTTGGGGGAGGCGGTGGCGATGAGCGGTGATGATGCAACGGCGCTCAATCGCGCCGATGGCTTCTCGCGCATCACACCGGTGCTGTCGGGCTTCTCGCCCGCTGTCGATGCCGCATCACTGGGACGACCGGGAGAGCTTGCGGGTTCGCCGGTGCGTCTGCTGCTGGCGCAGGCGGGAGCCGCCGATTTCGGCACGGTGCTGCCCATTCCGGCCACCACCACCGACGATCCTTCGCTGCCCGGCGGCGCCAGCCTGCTCATCGGTCATCCGCTGCGGCCGCTGAAGCCCGCGACCGACTACGTCGCGGTGGTGATGGACTCGCTGCGCGACGTGCATGGTGCGGCTTATCCCGTTCCGCGATCGGTGCGCGTGGCCCTGGGCATCGAGCCGGCCGGCAGTGCCGAGGAAGCGCGACTCTGGGGCTACCACGCTCCGACGCGACAGGTGCTGGCGCGGGCCGGCATCGATCCGCAGCACGTGCTGCGCGTCTCGCACTTCACGACGCGCTCGGCGGCGGATGCGACGGGGCGCCTGCTGCACATGATCGGCAAGATGCGCGAGTCGGTCGAGCGCGGCCAGGTGAGTGTGGTCATTGAATCGGTGAAGCCCTCGGCGCCGCCGATCTTGGCGACGGTGATTGGGCACCTTACGGGCGTGCCGAACTTCGTCTCGCCGGCGGGCGTTCTGGAATCCGATGAGGCGGGTCTGCCGCGTGTGCACGGGACCACCGAGGCGCCGTTTCGCATCACCCTGCCGGCCGGCAGCGGCGACTACCGCGTGATCTTTTTTGGCCACGGCACCGGTGGCAGCCTGGACGATGACACCTTCGATGCGCAGACGGCGCAGCAGGGCGCGGCCAAGATCAGCTTCCGCTTTGATGGCTGGACGGACGCCGACTTCATCCCGACGCTGGCTGGCCTGCAGACGCTGTTTAGGGGCGCCGACCATTTCCTGGCCCTGACGCTGCAGTCGCTGGCTCGCGGGGCGGCGGTGCAGGCCGCGCTGTCGGGGGTGCTGGGTGATGCGCTGGCCGGTCCGATGCTGGGCCCGGGAGCCAATCCGGCGAGTGGGCGTCGGCCGCGCCTCGACCGGCAGGCCTATGCCGGTGGATCGCTGGGCGGCACGCTGGGGCTGGTGATCGCGGCTAGCTTTCCCATCGACTATGCGGTGCTGAACGTTCCCGGCGCGGGCTGGAGCCATTTCGTGCCGGGCTCGGTGATCTGGAACGTGCCGGATGCGCTGCTCGCCGGGATCTACGGCTCGCTGTTCGATAGCCGCATGG
>DAORCZ010001411.1:0-2039 GCA_035345735.1 Pseudomonadota bacterium
AGCGCCACGAGCAGGGCGTGGTGATGGGGCTCAGTCAGTCGCTGCACTCGCTGGCAGCGCTGTTTGCTCCGCCGCTCGCCGGCTGGCTCATCGAAAAAAACCGGTTGCCGCAGTGGGCTTGGCTGGCCGCTCTGGGCGCAACGCTGGGCTTGGCGTGTGCGCGCTATGGATCAGGCCCAGCCCGAAGGCTGTTGGCCGAGCGAGCCGCCACAGAGCCCGCGTCTAGCTCGGCGACAGGGCCCACCAGGCGATAAGCGCGCAGAGCACCGCGGTGGCGGCAAAGACCCCCAAAAAGATCGTGCCGCGCCGGACGGCCTCGCGATCGTAGGCCCAGCGCTCGACCAGCCCCTGCGCCGAGATCACGGCCCGCGAGAGCAAGCGCTCCTGCAGCCGCCCAACCAGCATCGCTGGCATCATCGCGGCAGCGGCGCGTCCCCCTCCCGAGCGCGGGGGCTGCGGCGCGGGTCCCTCGGCCGGCTGCAGAGAAAACAGCCGCTGCCCCAGCAGCAGGGCCCCCAGCAACAGCAAGTTGGGCGTGGCCCGCGTGGCCGAATCGCCCGGCGGCGCAAGCAGGCTCTCAATCGTCTGTAAGAGAGCGGGCTTGCCACGCTGACAACGCGCCAGTGCGTGCTCTTTCATCCAGCGCTCGCTGCGAACCAGCGCCAACTGCTGCAAGAGGACATCGCTCTCGCCCCGCAGGGCGGCTAGCTCGGCCTGCTGCTCGTAGCTGGCCGTCGGGTGCATGCTCTCGATATGCCAGCGCAGGCGGCGGCTGTGCTCGGCGCGCCCCATCAGCTCGGACGCCAGCCGAGCCTCTTCGCGCGAAAGGATCGCGAGCGCCCGCAGCTGCTCGGCTTCAATACGCGCCAGCCAGGTCTCGGCCCGACGCTGAGGGTCGGGATCGCCAGGCAGCCGCGGCACCTGGCCCGAGAGCGCCGGGTCTTCCGCCTGTCCCGCCAGCTGGCCGGCGTACTGCGCCGCAAGCAGGCCCCAGGGATCCATGCGCTCGATATAGGCATGCTGGCCCAGCTCGACGAGCAAGCGATCAATGTTCGAGGTCTCGCGCAGCAGCGAGGCCTCGGCTCGTCGAACCAGGCGCCCCCTGCGACGCGCGACCCGCTGATAGCGAATCATGTAGCCAACCAGGGCCGCTCCCGATTCACCGTGTGGCCCGGCCGGTAGCTCCGGCAGCGGGGGCAGCGCAGTGGCCCGACGGACAGACGACTCAGAGGTCTGCAGCGGGGCCAGGCCGCGCGGCGTCGGGTCAACGGGCACCGGCGACAGGCCGGAGGGCCGCGGCGTGCTCTCGTTACGCTCGCCTCGCGCCTCAACTGCGACGGAGCGCGGCAGCGACCGCTCGGTGTGGAGCTCTTGGGGCAGAGCTGGCGGTAGGTGCTCAGCCACGCGCGCAATCGCTCGCGCCGGTGGTGGCGGTGGTGCAGGCTGAGCGCGCGGACCTAGCCCAGGCGCAGTTAGCCTGTCGAGGACAGGCACGGGAGCATTCGGCTCGGTATCGACAGCCAAGTGCTCCGCAACCGGAGGCGGCGCCACCAAGCCCGGGGCGGGCGGCGGCAACAGCGTATCCTCGGCGAAATCGTCGTGGTCAGCCTGCGAACGTCCCGTGCGGTGGGCCATGGCGGGGGCCTTGTCAGCTTAGGCGGCTTGCTCGCCTTCGCTCTCGTAGTTGGCGTAGACGTTGGTCACATCGTCGTGCTCTTCGAGGATGGCGATGAGCTTGCCCAGCGTCTCGCTGTCCTTGGCCGAGACGTTGACCGTCATCTCCGGAATCATCAGCACCTCGGCATCGACCGGCTTGAGGCCCTTTTTGACGAAGCCTTCGCGGGCGACATACAGCGCGCCCGGCTCGGTCAGGACGACGATGACTTCGCCTTCAGCGCGCACGTCATCGGCACCCAGCTCCAGCGCTGCTTCCGTGATGGCATCTTCGCTGGCCTGCGCCGCTTCGAAGATCATCTGGCCGCGCCGCTTGAACTTGTGCAGCACCGATCCCGACGAATCGATCTTGGCGTTGCCGCGCT
>DAORCZ010001412.1:0-2031 GCA_035345735.1 Pseudomonadota bacterium
GAATTCTGCGGCGGGCCTGCGGCCCGTCCAGGCCCCCCCCCCGCTATAGCCTTTGAGCAACGCCCCGCGGGGTTTCGGGGAGAGCCGAGCGTCCTTCCCAGCCCTCTCCCGCCGTATCACAAAGGCGCAGCTCCTCTTCCCAGAGCCCGAGAAACAGCCCGGCGCGCAGCGTCGCGTCGCTCGGCCGCTCGCCGGCGTCGGCGACCATCCGGCGATACTCGGAGCGGGCGTGCAACATCCAGGCCAGCACCCGCAGCGGGCGCAGCGGACTCCGAAGAGTGCTCCGGCCCCGCCAAGATCTGCTGCACCGCAGCCTCGGGCCAGCCGACTCCGCGCAGGTGATCCACCGCGATCTTGGCATCCCCCAGGACATACCTGGGCTGCATAGCTGCTTTCGGTGCATTCCCCGCTGAGATCGACGTGGGAGTCACCGCAGGCGCGCCTGCGCTATCCCCCGGGGCCGTTTCCATTCGCCGATCCAAGACGCCGACCATCTTCAAGATGCGGTCTAGAGCACTTCCCGCGCGGCTCACCCCCTCGGCTCCGGCTTGTCCTAGGGTCAATGCCGATCACTTAAGACCAATCCTCGTCGGAGAATGACTCCGATCAGATCGCCGAGCTTGCTTGCAGAGTTCTGAGGTTGCGGCAGGGTGTGCGGATCGACAAAGGAGTCCGCCATGGCCCCGCGTACCAGCCTCAGCCATTGTTTGTCGTTGCTGTCTGACGTCGTCCCTCAAGACGTAGCGACCCTGGTCAATGATCTGCCGGCCGAGCTGATCTTGCAGGCTCTTTCGGCTACAGGCTCGGCTTCGATTCGCCGTCGCAAGCTACCGGCAGAGCAGGTCGTGTGGCTGGTGCTCGGCATGGCGCTCTTTCGCCATCTGCCGATCGTCCAGATCGTAGACCAGCTCGGCCTGGCTCTCCCCAAAGGTCCGCCGCTCGTTCCCAGCGCCATTCACAAAGCCCGCCAGCGGCTGGGCGCTCTGCCGCTGTTGTGGCTCTTTGAGGCGACCGCGCATCGCTGGGCGCAAGACAGCGCGAGCGCGCACCGATTTCGGGGACTTCGCGTCTACGGCATCGACGGCACCACCCTGCGCGTCGCCGATAGTCCGGAAAATCGCGCGCACTTTGGCGGCACGCAGACCCATCGCGGTCCCAGCGGCTATCCTTTGGTGCGGCTCGTGGCCTTGATGGCGCTGCGCTCACACCTGCTGCAAGCCGCGGCCTTTGGCCCCTACGATACCCACGAGCTGGGCTACGCCGAGTCGCTCTTTTCGCAAGTTCCCGACGAGTCGCTGGTGATTCTGGATCGCGGCTTCTTCGCTGCCTCGGTGTTCCATTCGCTGCTGTCCCAAGGCACCCAGCGCCATTTTCTGATTCGGACGCGCAAGGACCTCAAGGCGCACGTGATGCGTCGCCTCGGGCCCGGCGATGAGCTGGTTGAACTGCGTGTATCGGCAACGGCGCGACGACAACATCCTGAGCTTCCCGAGACGCTCACCTTGCGACGCGTCGTGTACCAACGCAAAGGACACCGACCGCAAGCGCTGCTGACATCGCTTCTGGAACCCAGCGCGTATCCGGCTCCCCAGCTTGCCGCGCTTTATCACGAGCGGTGGGAATTGGAGCTCGGCTTCGACGAAGTCAAGACCGAGATGCTGGACCGACAAGAGAGCCTGCGCAGCAAACACCCAGATGCCGTTGAGCAAGAGGTCTGGGGTGTCCTGCTTGCGTACAACTTGGTGCGGCTGGAGATGGAGCGACTCGCGGCGCTGACCCACGTGGAACCTATTCAGCTGAGCTTCTCGGGAACGCTGCTGATGCTCATGCAGCTCTGGCAGCTGATGTCGCTCCGCTTCCCGGGCTCCTTCGTCCGGCTGCTACACAGTGTCGAGGCACAAATGCAGCGCCTCCTCTTACCTCCACGCCGCTCTCAACGCAGCTACCCGCGCGCCGTCAAAATCAAGATGAGCAACTACGACCGAAAGCGCCCATCCACCGTCAGAAAGGGAGCTTAATTCACTGGCATTG
>DAORCZ010001413.1:0-2031 GCA_035345735.1 Pseudomonadota bacterium
AGCGCATCGAGATCCGGTCCGAGCCGGATGGCTCGATGCGGCCTCCGATCACCGCGCTGCAGAAAATACGAGCCCTGCACTTCGATCAAGGCGCTCTGTTTGTTGCCGGCTGGACCAACGGCGTCTACGTCTATGAAGTGGCTGACGGGCGTGAGCCCGTCCTGGTCACCGTCTTTGCCGAAGATCAGCAGGTCGGTTCGTTCGTGCAGTCGCTGCGGGAACTGCAGCTCCGCTCGCCAAGTGGGACTTCGACCTCCTGGTACGACGTGACCCGCGCACGCGAGCCGCGCTTCCTGCGCCGCCTGATTCTCGCTGGCGCCGAGGACAAGGACACTCCCCCGGTCGGAGCCGACGAGCGCGAACTTGTGACGCTCCGCTTGCGCGATGGGCGGACCTTCCGCGGTCAGCTCTTGGCACACATGAGCGAGGGGCATGTGGGCTTGCGGATGAGCAATGGGATGCGCTGGATCTTAAGTGCCGCAGAGCTGCTGCCAGCCGCGAGCGCCGGAGCAGAAAGCAGTTCCCCTGGCGGCCCTCTGGACGCGAGCGCCATACCTTCCGGCTCTGGCGACAAGGTGGACTACCAGGCGCAAGGATCGGTCTTCACCATCAGCCGGGTATCGCCCCGCGGGCGTGAGACGCTGGCCTCGCTGAGGTTGCCGTGGGCGAGCAAGAGCTTGGTGCTGCTGCGCGATCGTGCGGCCTTCGTTCCGCTGGAGCAGGGAGGCATCGCGGTCATCGACATCGGACTCTCGCGATATCCCTACGTCGCATGGCGGTTGGCGCGTCAGCATGTTGTGCAAGCGGCCCAATTCGAAGGGGGCACTCTGCGGCTCACGACCGAGCTTGGCGAGCTTCGTTACGATGTGCAGGACCCCCTGCATCCGTTCGGCCCCGATGTGACGCCTGCTCAGCCCCTGCGCATCTACTACGATGACAGCCAACAGCGGAGGGTCAGCGATGCCAGCTGGAGCGAGCAATCGACTCGCTGGCCTGCTGCCGGACGACGCGTCTATCTGCGGGGGGGATACGTGCTGCTGGGAGCCCTGCTGCGCATGGCTGTTCCGAGCGATCAGCTACATCTCGATCTCGGCAAACAGGTCGCCGAGATTTCCGTCCGCGAGATCCAGCACATCGAGCCTATCGAACTGGGCGAGCCGCAACCGCCGCGGACCCAGCCCCCCTTGGCGACCTCGCCCTCGCCCTCGACTTCGCCCTCGGCGACTCTGCCGCTCGCCGCCACACCAGCCGCCGCGGCAACCCGCCAACCGAGGTACACCTGGAGTCACTTGGCTGCGCCTAGCGGCAGCAGGCTGGTGAGCGACCCGATACGCAGCGTGGGCATCACGCTGGCGATTACCGGCGGCACGGTCGCCCTGGTGTGTGGTGGAGGTGCGCTAGTCTCGAACCTCGCGTTCCCCTTTGTGGGCAGGATAGGCAGCGACGATTCGATCCAGGGCTTCGGCATCGCGGCAGGTCTGGGTCTAGGGGTAGGGATCGTCGGTTTGGTCCTCGCGCTGGCCGCGCCTGACAAGGTGGTACCGGTCCAGCGCTGATCGCTCACGTCCCGAAGGACGCTCTGGGCGGGCGCCACACTGATCGGGTCTCCTCGCTACGGTTTCTGGATGGGAACTAGCTCGCCAGCGAGCGGGAGCGGGAGTGGCCAGCGGACGCTGGCATGTCGGTTGCTCCTTTTTCGAGTGGGGGAGAGGCCCCGCCTCCGGCGGGGCGCAAGACCGAGATGAGCCGAGCACGGGCCCCTCTTCCGCAGCCCAAGGAGAGCCCAGCCATGAGCGAGAGCCATCCCACGTCCACTTCGGTAGAGTCGCAGTCGCCAGCCAGTGGCGTCGATGTGCCAGGATCGCCGACGGCTTGGCTGCGCCGGCCCCTGCGTCCCCTGTCGCTCGTAGCGTTTGTGGTCGCGGTGGTGGTGATGGTGCGCTGGCTCGGCTGCGGGGGGTTGGGCAAGGGATGGGAGTGCGCGCCCGGACACGTCGCGTGCGGCGACATCTGCATTGCCGCCACGCAGCC
>DAORCZ010001414.1:0-2030 GCA_035345735.1 Pseudomonadota bacterium
TGAGCCGCGGGATGGCCACCGCCTGCCCCGCCAGCGCGCCGCTGCCGCCGCGCAGCCGGACGTCAATTTCCAGCATCAGCACCGCCACGGTCATCACGCACAGAAAGCCGATCTGCACGCGGCGATGGCTCAGATAGCGCCGCTTTCGTGCGAGCCGAAAGCCCAGCGGCATGACCAGCGGCAGGACGATGAAGGTCAAGAGGGCCAGGTCGGTCAGCAGATCGGCGCGGCTCCCCAGAAAACCAGCCGGCACGGCGAGCAGCGCTCCCGACGCCAGGCCCAGCTCGCTCACGATTGAGGTCATCAGCATGGCGCTAAGCATGGCGGGGCGGCGGGCCGCCGTCTTGGCTCTATTTGACGGTTTGCGGCCGGTCGTTGGAGGGGGCGAGGGGCCGGCGCTGGCTGTGGACGAAGGCGGCGCGATAGCGACCCGGGGTCTGCCCGGTGGCCAGGCGAAACTGGCGATAGAAGCGGCTGAGATCCCCCCAGCCGCTGTCGAGGGCAGCGTGCGCAATCGACAGCCCACCGAACAGCGAGACGACGGCGGCGTGGACGCGCACCTTCTGTAAGTAGTCGCGCGGAGTTAAGCCGTAGGCATCGGTGAAACTACGCGATAGGACGGCCGGGGCGTAGCCGTGCTCGCGGGCGACGCGGCCAATCGCCGCAGGGGATAGCGCGTGATCGTAAAGCGCGCCGCGCAGCCGACGCAGGCGCAGCGGCAGACCGAGATCGGCGTCAATGCGATGCTGCGGGTCCGCCTGGTCGGGGCGGTCGGGCAGACGGCTCCCAGCCAAGATCGCCGAGACGGCCTGCAGGTCGAGCGCCTGCTCGCGCTCCATCTGGCAGGGAATGGCGAGAGCGACCTGGGGGAAGCCGGGCTGCGGTTGGGTGGCGCTGATGCCGATGGTTTCGACGCGAGCGGCGCCAAGCTGCATGCGCACCAGCGACCCCGGAGGCAAGTAAAGCAGGAAGCGCTCGCCGGCGATCTGCCGCAGGCCACGGCCGTCGCGGAAGCCGATCGCCCCAGCCTGGCGGATGACCAGCGAGGCCAGCCAGTTGTGCGCAGTCGCTAGCCGCGCCTCGTGCTCAGTGGGCGCGACAAATTCCTGCGCGATGCCCAGGCGACCGGGACCGACCGGCAGCAGGCGGCGGCGTAGCTCAAGCGGCGTGCGGCGCGAGACCAGCCAGTTGGCAGACAGCGGGGGCCAGGCCATGACTACAAGCCTGCCGAAAGCCCGGGCAGGCGGGAAGGCCCTTTGCGGCTGGCGACTCGCGGTTGACGTCCCGCTGAGCCGCTGTGTTTGTGTCTCCAGCCGTGGGGCGGAAAGTTCGCCGCTGCGTCGCTGCTCGGGCTACGATTGAGAAGCCGTCTTCTCTGCGGAGCCTGCATGCCCGTCACTCAGCCCACGTCCCGCTGGCCGTTCCACGTCATCGCCAAACCGATCGGCGCGATCTGCAACATCAACTGCGCGTACTGCTTCTATCTAGAAAAAGAGCACCTGTACTCGTACCCCAACCGCGCCGCCTTTCGCATGAGTCCCGAGGTGCTAGAGAGCTACGTGCAGCAGTACATCGCGGCGCAGCCCGAGAGCCTGCCGGAGATCAACTTCGCCTGGCAAGGTGGCGAACCAACGCTTTTGGGCGTCGATTTTTTCCGTCGCGCCGTCGCGCTGCAGAAGCAGTACGCGCGACCGGGACAGAGCGTGACCAACTCGTTTCAGACCAACGGCCTGCTGCTGGATGACGAGTGGTGCGCGCTGTTCAAGTCGGAGGGCTTCCTGGTCGGCCTGTCGATCGACGGACCCGAGGCCTTGCACGATCGCTACCGCGTCGACCTGCATGGGCGCGGCACCTTCGCCCGCGTCATGGCCGGGCTTGAGCGCTTGCAGAAGCACGGCGTCGAATACAACACGCTGACCGTCGTGCAGAACGACAACGGCGATCACGGCGCCGAGGTCTATCGCTTCCTGCGCGGCATCGGATCGCGCTTCCTGCAGATCATCCCCATCGTCGAATACGCAGGCGGCAAG
>DAORCZ010001415.1:0-2024 GCA_035345735.1 Pseudomonadota bacterium
CGGAACCAGTTGACCTGGAAGATCTGCGGCAGCTTATCGGCCGAGGTCCGCTCCTGCATGCTGAGCCAGTGGCGGAAATAGTCGGCCATGTTGTAGCCACAGAAGGGCAGCATGGCCATCGGATCGTGGCGCACGACACCGACGGCACCGACCGCGGCAGCAGTGGTCTCGGACGACAGCGTGGCACCCAGATACACGCCGTGCTGCCAGCTCTGCGCTTGCACGACGAGCGGCATCACACGCGCGCGGCGACCGCCAAACATGATGGCCGAGATCGGGACGCCACCCGGCGCTTCAAACTCCGGTGAGATGCAGGGACACTGACGAGCCGGCGCGGTAAAGCGCGAGTTGGGATGCGCGGCTTTTTCCTTGCTCTCCGGCGTCCACGAGCGCCCCTGCCAGTCGGTCAGGTGGGCCGGCGGCGGCGAGGACAGGCCCTCCCACCACGGCTGCATATCGTCGGTCAGCGCGACGTTGGTGAAGATCGAGTTGCGCCCCAGCGTGGCCAGCGCATTGGGGTTGGTCTTGGCGCTGGTGCCGGGCGCGACGCCGAAGAAGCCGGCTTCGGGGTTGATGGCCCACAGCCGACCGTCCTTGCCGATGTGCATCCAGCAGATGTCATCGCCGACCGTGAACACCCGGAACTGATCGCGCAGACCCAGGCTTGGCACCAGCATCGCCAGGTTGGTCTTGCCACAGGCGGAGGGGAAAGCCGCCGCGATGTACGTCACCTCGCCGTTACGGCCGGGGCGCAGATCCTCGATGCCGAGGATCAGCATGTGCTCTGCCATCCAGCCTTCGTCGCGACCCATGGTGCTGGCGATGCGCAACGCGAAGCACTTCTTGCCCAAAAGAGCATTGCCGCCGTAGCCCGAGCCGACGCTCCAGATCTCGCGCTCGCGCGGGAAGTGGACGATGAAGCGGCGATCCGGGGACAGGTCGCCGATCGAGTGCAGGCCTTTGACAAAGCCCCCGCCGACGCGGCTCATGTGATCGAGCGCCACCTGACCCATGCGGGTCATGATGCGCATGTTGGCCACGACGTAGGCGCTATCGGTAATCTCGACGCCGACCTTGCTGTACGGCGATCCCGCCGGGCCCATCAGATAGGGCACGACGTACATCGTGCGGCCGCGCATCGCGCCCTGAAACAGCGGATACACGCGCGCCTTCGCATCGGCATACGACATCCAGTTATTCGTAGGACCGACGTCGTCTTTCGAGTCGCTGCAGATGAAGGTCAGGTGCTCGGTGCGGGCGACATCGCTGGGATGCGAGCGATGGAAAAAACAGTTCGGATAGTGCTCGGAATTCAGCTGGAGAAGCTCGCCGCTCTGCAGCATCTGCGCGGTCAGGCGCTGGCTTTCCTCTTCCGAACCATCACAGAAAACGACCTGATCGGGCTGAGTTACTTTCGCTGTCTCGGCCACCCACTGCTTGAGCTGCTCCATCGAGTCAGCTCCGCTGAGTACCGAGGCGGAGTCCGCGTTCTTCTGAGTCGACATCGTTATGACGTTCCTATCCTAAGGGGTGGGCGCAGCCTAACACATGTGACCGGGCCTTTGGCCCCTGGCAGAGGGGCGGGCAGCACCCCGCCACAAAGCAACGCATAATGACCGCATGCCTGTGTCGCGCCGCGCCGCCACCCTGTCATCGGCTGCTGTTCCTGAGCTGGGATCATACGATCTGCTGATCTATGACGGGGAATGTCGATTCTGCCAAGCGCAGGTCGTGCGCCTGCAGCGCTGGGCGGGCGCGCAGCTTTTTCCCATCCCGCTGCAAAAGTCGGGTCTTTTGGACACGCTAGGCATCGCGCACGAAGAAGCGATGCGGGCCATGCAGCTCGTCACGACCGAGGGCGCGATTTTCTCTGGCGTGGAAGCGGTGGTGCAGGGCCTGCGGCGGCGGCCGCTGCTGGGGCGATTCCTGCGGCTGTACTACGTGCCCGGCTGTCGTCAGGTCGCGGATCTGGGCTATCGCCTGATTGCGCGCTATCGCTATCGACTGATGGGTCGAGCCATTGC
>DAORCZ010001416.1:0-2024 GCA_035345735.1 Pseudomonadota bacterium
CGGCGGTGGCGGGTTCTGTGGGATGGCTGCGCACGGGCTACTGAAGCCCTCGTAGTGCGGGCCTATGGTCCCCACGCTTGCTTTCTTTTTCCCTGCGCTTCCGTCGCTGGGACCAATTCTGGGAAAAAGGGAATCGCGTTTCTCGACGGGGGTTTTAGTTCGCGATGGACGATTTCCTTGGTATGCGCCGCGCTCAGCGCCGAGGCCAGCTGCAGCGCGATCTGTAGCGCCTCGATCTCGGCGAGCCGCTCGCCCTGCTTCAGGCGATCGCGCAGGGTGATGCCGGGGATGTACTCCATCACCATGAAGGCGCCGCCCGTCGGCAGATCCCCAAACTCGAAGACCTGCACCAGCCCGGGGTGACCGATCAGGTTGACGGCGCGGGCTTCGTTGAAGAAGCGAGCGCTGATCTCCGAGTCCTCGGAGAAGCGGGGCAGCAGGACCTTGATGGCGACGTGGCGGCCGATCTTGTCATCGACCGCTTCATAGACCTCGCCCATACCGCCCTTGCCGAGCTCACGCAGGACCTGGTACTGGCCGATCTTGGTGCCGATCAACGAAGCGCCCCCACCAATTAGCTTATTTTATCGAGGAACGGGGGTGGGGAGCAAAGCAATCCTTTGTGACTCTGCGCGCCGCCCTGGCGTCGGTAGCTGGCGCGCATTAGCCCGCCAGGATGGCCTCTTGCAGGCGGCCAATCTTGGCCCCGGCGTCGCGATATTCGCCGGCCGCGCCGAGTGACAACTGGAGATACAGGATGGCCTCGGCGGGATTGGCCAAGAGCTCGTAGGTCACGCCCAGCTCGTAAAACAACTCACTGAGCTCGGAATCGCGAGCTTGCGGCAGGTTGATGGCCTGCAGAAAAACGCGCACGGCGTCGGTGAGCCGGTCGAGATCGCGGTAGCACAGCCCGATCATCAGAAGACCCGCCACGCTGTACGCCGGATCGGCGCAGGCCGTCTGAAAGCAGGGCATGGCCTGCTCGAACTGCTCCAGCCCGCGCAGACTGAGCCCGGCTTTGTAAGCGCGCGCCGACGCGGACTCCGGCGTGCTGGTCAGCAGGCTGCTCGGTCCCGGGGGGGGCGGCGGCCCGCGGCGCGCGGTCGGGGTGGGCGCAAGCTGCTCCTCGGCGATGTCGTCGGGATCGACCTCCAGGGTCGAGTTGCCGATGTCGGCCAACCGTCGCTGGCTGACCGGCTTTTTGGGGCGCGGCTTGCCGGCATCTCGGCTTGACTTGGGGGGCAGCGTCTGCGCCGCGTGCAGATCGTAGTCAGCGGACAGCGTGGGCAAGGGCTTGGTCGATCGATCGATCGACGCTGCGATGGGCCGAGCCTGCCGCAGTTGCTCCAAGCGACTGTGCACGCGCTTGCTGTGCGGATAGCGCTCGGACAGCGTGCGCAGAAGCGGCAGCGCGTCGCCGTATCGCGCTGCGCGCAGACAGGCGTCGACCTCGTCCAGCTCACGCTTGAGCGATCCATCGCGGAAGGCCATCTCCTCGGCCACTTCCTCGACGCGAGCGGCGTTGGGATTGGTGGTCTCGGCGGCCAGCTCAGCCTCGCGCATCAGCTTGTCGGTATCGATCTCGGGAATCAGCTGCGTCGCGTTGAGATCGGTCTGCGGCTTGTGCTGGCGCAGAAAGTCACGCAGCTCGTCGCCGACCGAGCCAGACTCCGCGGCCATGAGCTCGTCGCCCGAGGACTCGGCGGGGTGCTGACTGAGGATGGCCTGCAGCCGATTCTCCGCCGCCGGATCTTTTTCGCCCAGGCGCAGGATGTAGCGCAGGAAGCGGATCTCTTCCTTGGGGTTGTCGCAGCGTGACAAGAGCGCCCACAGCTCGGTGATGGCGCTCTTGTTGCGACGCCGCGCGACGTAGAGCTTGACCAGCGGCTCGCGCAGATCGCGCAGCGAAGGATCGCGGCTCAGCGCGCCCGCCAGGTGACTGATCGCTTTGTCGACGAGCCCGAGGCGCAGGAAGGCCTCGGCATCGACTAAGAGGCGGCTCACCTCGGGGTTGATCGGACGGC
>DAORCZ010001417.1:0-2024 GCA_035345735.1 Pseudomonadota bacterium
GGCGACGCAGGATCGGGGTGTCGTCGCGCGGCTCGGGCACTGCGGTCTCGCCTGGGCTGTGGTCGCCGGGCAGCACGTGGTGGCTGGTCAGCACGCAGACGTGCGGGCCGATGCCAACGTCGCAGCCAATGTCGATGCCCCCCGCGCTGTGCAGAAACGCCGCCTGCCCAATCCACGTCCCGCGTCCGACGCGCAGCTGGTTCTTGTAGTAGCCCTTGAGCTGCGCACCGTGCCCGACGTAGACGTCCTCGTCGAGGTACACGTTTTCGGGGTGGAAGATCAGCACGCCCTCTTCCAACACCACCGAGTCGGGACAGCGGGCGAGGTCGCTGCGGGCAAACCGTCCGCTGCCATGGCTGCGGTAGCGGCTGGTCACGCGGGGGCTCCAGCCGACGAGGGGGGCAATGGAGCGGGGTAGGCGACGATCGGCAGGGTCAGCCGATCGCCCTGTCCGCAGCGCCGCGCTGTCATCAGTGCGTCGATCTCGTCGTCGGCCACCTGCCGCGTGAGCTGCGCCAGATCGACATGCGCCCGCTCGCACAGCGCCAAAAGCTCGACAAGCAGATCGGGATGCACGGCACCGCCGCCGATGAGCAGACAGCCCTCATGCGCAAGCCGCTGCAGCAGGGCCGGGCTGTTGTGGCTGGGGCCGACCGGTAGATCCATGGCCAGGGCGGGGGCGGCGTGTTCGACGGCGGTCGGCGACGATCCGACGGGGGCGCAGGGCTCGGCGCGATCGAGAAAGACTGCGCTGCCTCCGGCGGACAACAGGCCCAGCGCGAGGGCGCGACCGGCGTCGCTGCCGCTTGTCTCGATGAAGCACAGGCCGTGGGTCGGCAGGCTTGCGCCCTGCGCTAGCTCGGCGAGCTGGGCTCGCAGCGTCGTCGGACCCTGCGACTCATCGGCAAGCACGGCCATCGCGCCGTACGGATCGGTCTGCAGGCGCGTCACTTCGTCGGCCGGGGCTCCCAAGCTGACGACGGCGGTGGCTGCCCCCATGGCGCGGGCGACGACGGCAGCCAGGGCGGCTCGACTGCCATGACCGACGACGACGCACAGCGTGCCCGGTCCCAGGCCGGCGCGCACCAGACCGGAATAGGGCGCCAAAAGCGCATCCGCAAGCGCTGCGAATCGATAGGCCGCAGACGGATCGGGAGCGGTGCTGACAAAGGGCGGGGCGAGGGGAACCAGGAAGCGCGGCGGGACGTGCTCGATCGCCTGTGGACGACGCGGACGCGCGGCGACCTGGCTGCAGATCGACACCCGGCCACGACGGCAAGGCTCGCACTCGCCGCAAGGCAAGAGGCGGGGCACCAGGACCAGCTGGCCCGGTGCGAGCGCCCCGGACTGGCCGGCGGTCTCGGCCTCCGACGGCGGGAGTTCACCGACGACACCAACCACCTCAGCTCCGGGATAGGCACCCAGGGCCGAGCCAAGGACATGGACAGGAACCCGCACGGCCGGAGCCGGGGTCGCACTGGCTTTTGCAGACGAGGGGAGGGCAGGCATGAGGCGCGAATCTAGATCAGACTCGCCGTGCCGCAAACGCTGAAGCGGATCACGTCGCAGCCAGGCAGCCCCTGGCGCTCGTCTTCCCCCACGGCCCGGCCAACCCGGCCGGTCCCCCCGCGGTACTTGTCGCGACGACTACAGGTCTTCGATGATCTCGGCCGCCGAGTGCTCCTCGCGGGCCGGGGCTCGCTGTGCCGCCTGCGCCGGCTTGCCCGACGGAACCTTGGCGGGCTGAGCCTGGGCCGCGGCAGCCAGACGTCGCAGCTTGTAGCGTTCGAGAGCAGTCGAGAATTCTTCAAAAGGAATCATGGGCCCAGACTATCGCAAAGCGCCCTGGTCAGGGAAGGCTGGGCGATCTCCGTCGGGAACTCAGCCCGCCAGGCGCGTCGCCAAGGCAGCGAGGCGAGCGGCGCTGCGCGGCCCGCCGGAGGTGATGCGGGCCAGGCGCCCCCCGGCGGAACTGGGCGGCGGTGCCAGCGGATCACCCGCGGCGTAGCGGAGATCGATCTGCA
>DAORCZ010001418.1:0-2023 GCA_035345735.1 Pseudomonadota bacterium
CATCGCGGTGAGTGTCCCGCGCCGGGTTGCCCCGATGGCGGTGCTCATCGCCGCCGAAAACGGCAAGCCGGCCCGACGCTCTTCTCCGTAGCGGGCTAGCAGCAGAATCGGTGAATTGATGCCGTTGCCCAGGATGATTGAGATCAAGAACGCCGAGTTCGCGTTCAGTGAGCCCAGCGTGAAATAGGCGATGGCGAGCGTGAGCAAGAGCCCGAAGACGGCCGGGGCTCCGACCGCAAGCAGCACCGTGAACCGGCGGAAGAACCCAAAAATCGACAGCAGCACGAGAGCGGCGCAGAGGGTGCTGGCCAGCGATAGATCGTCGCGGACGGCGCGCTGCTCGGTCAGGGCCATGGCGATGGCGCCGCTGTATTCGACCTTCATTTGCGGGTGGAAGCGACTCGGCTGAGCTCGGGTCACCAGAGCGCGCACCGCGTCGAGCGTGGCTTGATCACCCAGCGTCGCCAGGCCATCGCTACGGCGCCACAGCATGATTCCGAGGTAGTGCGTGGGGCTATTTGCTGGATGATGTTCGAAGTAGCCCGGCGCGACCTGGGTTGGGTCCGTCACCGTGGCGACGGCTGGAAGCTCGCGCGGGCGCAGGCGCAGGCGCAACCTAGCGAGCTCGGCTTCTGAATCCCCCTCTAGATCGACGAGAAGGGGCGACGTCCGACGCGCCAGGACACGCTCCAAGAGCACCTCAGCGGCTTCAAGATCGGCCCGCTCGGCATACAGGAAACGTGTGCGGTAGAGAAACTCGCCGACCTCGTTGTCGGGCTGCCACTGAATGTCGGTAAACAGCGAGCCGCGTAGAGCGCTGAGCGAGGGGCGCAGCGCCTCCGCCAGGCGGCGATTGGCCGTGGGGTCGGGGCTCTCCAGTATCACGACCAGGTTGGTCGAGCTGATCTGGCGTGGTCCGACCTGACGCAAAGCCTCGACCGCCGGGTGACCAAGCGGCAGCAGATCGACGAGATCGGTGTGCAGGTTGCCGAGCAGTTGGATCGTGGGCCACAGCGACAGCACGGCCAGCGTAGCGAACAGAGCCAGAACGGTACCTGCGCGAGAGCTGGACACCGCGACGTAGCGGACGACGGCCCGGTCCAGCGCGGATGGGCGCTCGGCGGGGCGATTCTCAGGTAGGTGCAGCACGCGGCGATATTAGGCGATCGGATACCCAATCCGGCTTGTCGGCGTGCTCCTTGCCCTCCGTATCTATGCCGAAAACTTGTCCCATTTGCGGGCATGGAAATGGCTTGTATCCAACATTAAATTGATGAGTTCGCCGTCGGAGAGCGGGGTGTTTCGGCGCAAAAAATTTGGAGGTCCACGTTATAGTGCGCCCGCTGTCTACTTGTGCCTACCCATGGCCAGGGAGCGCAGTGAACTCAATCCAATTGCAAGAGGCGCGCATGACACCGAGTCTGGACAAGGACGAGATCCCCTGGGAGCAGCAGGCCCTCAACCTGGTGATCGCGACCGTTCAGGAAGCCATGCAGGAGAAGCCCGCCGAGCAGCAACAGCCGCTGCAGATGGCCCTGATGACGCTGCGCGGCTTTCTGGCCGCGTCGCGCTCCAACGAAGATGAGCGGGGATCTAGCCCAGAGCCGTTTCTGGACGAAATCCCTCCGAACGAGCTCTCGCGCTTCCAGCACTGGGGCGCCATCCTGCGCACCCGACGGGAAGCCTCGGGTTTGTCGCGTAAGCTGCTGTCGGAGCTATCGGGGGTCCCGGAAGCCGCGCTGCAGCGACTGGAAGAGGGGACCTATGCGCCGAGTCAGATGGCGCTCCTACACCTCCTGTCGGTGCCCCAGCTCAAGCTAGAGACATCGGATCTGCCGTGGGAAACGAGCACGATCGATCCCAACCTGGCGCTCAACTGCTGGCTCGCGCCGGGGTTTGACCCAGTCAAGATGGTCAAAGAGCTCTCGATGCAGGTAAATGGCAACGGTGGCCATATCGAGCAGAGCTATCTGTACATGGACCATATGAGCGCGGCTCACTGGTGCGCCATCGCCGAGCAGAA
>DAORCZ010001419.1:0-2022 GCA_035345735.1 Pseudomonadota bacterium
GCCTCGCCGGACGAGTGGAGTCCCCCCGTCGCCTGCGGCACCGCCCTGCCCGGCCCTCCCCTCAAAGCCGATGTCGCCGAGGCCCAGCCCGGCTACGCCGATGAGCTAGCGGCGCTCGATCTGTCGGGAATCCCCGACCCTATCGACTATTCCGGGGACAGCAAACTGGCGATCGCCGTCGTCAACTACATGCTCGGCCGAGACAGCGGCACCCGCATCAGCCGGGCCGAAGCCGCTGAGCGCGGCGGTTTCGGACGCGCCGTCCTGGGTGCGTTCGCCAAGGGCAGCGGGGGACGCCTCGACTTCCCATTCCTGCGACGCGGTCTGCACTACTTCTATCCCTGCTCGCGCCCGCTACCCGCCGACCTGGCCACCCTCCGCCGTCGCTACGGCGACTATCGCGGCTGGCCGGCCCAGGACATTCCCTGCTCACGTCCCAAAGACGGCCCGCGCCGTCTGTACGAATCACCGGACGGCAGAATCTACGTCGCAGAGACCGTGGTCATGGGACAGGTGCGCGAGACCGAGGTGCTGTTTACCACCTTGCGCCGGGACGGCCAGCTCGACTTCGCGGCCTACACCGAAGGCGGGGCACTCAGCGACCGCGGCCCCTTTGCCAGCGGTGCCGGGACGACAACGCTGGCCACCCCCTACGCCTGCATCAGCTGCCACCTGGACACCAGCCGCTTCACCATCAGCCGCCGCCTACCCACTGGCACGGGCGCCGGCTGTCGCTAGGCCGTCTTGCTCTGCCGCACGGGCGGGGCCGCCGGGCGTGACAGGACTGGCTCGGGCAGGCCGTCCTCTCGGTACGAGCGCCGGATGTCGAGGTGGTAGTTTTCGGGCAGGTGGCCGCGGAAGGTGCCGTTGCGCAGCCGGTCGAGCAGATCGGCGACAATGCGATCCGAGGCTTTGCCGTCGCCCAGCCCGTGCTCCCAGGTCTTGCCGTAGAGCCCCTCGAGCTTGGCCAAGAGCACCTCCGCCGGATACTTCACGGCGTCGCTGGGATCGAACTTCACGCTGGATCCGCAGTCATAGACCTGCGGCCGCTCGGTCGCGCGCCGCATCTGCAGCGACGGGACCTGCAGCACGGCGGTCTCTTCGACGACGGTGCCCGAGTCGGTAATCGCCCCGCGCGAGTTAACGAGCAGCGCCAGCATTTCATCATAGCCGATGGGATCAACCATGATGACATTGGGCGATAGCGTTAGCCCATATTCTTTCAGCACCTTCTGCGTACGATAACTCGCGGTGAAGAACACTTTGCGGTCGGTGGCCGCCAGCAGCTTCACGATGTTCGTCATGTTGACGCGGTCGTGGACGTTTTCGCGTCGGTGGCAGGTCATCAGATAGTACTGCCCACGTTCGATGCCACGCGCCCGGAAGAAGCCGTCGGTCGCCATTTCGTCATAGCGACGCTTGCGCTTGAAATAGTAGTAATCAAGCACATCGACGATTAGGTTTTGCACCAGGACGATATTCTTGGGGTTTAGCCCCTCGGCCACTGCCTGCTGTTTGTACTCCGGGAAATACGTGTAAATCACGTCCGAGAGGTGGTCGATGGTGGTGCGATACTTCTCTTCCGGCATACGCCAGTCATAGGCGCGCATACAGCCTTCGATATGCACAACCGGGATATTGTTCTGCGCCGCCGCCAGGCAGCCCATCACGGTATTGGTATCGCCCAGGAAGACCGCTGCTTCCGGCTGCATATCGCGCAGCACCGGGTACAGTCGAGAAACGACCGAAGCCACTACTTCTGCGTCGGTATCGCCGCCGGCGTTGAGCTCGATCTCGGGTGGCGCGACTTCCAGCTCGCGGAAGAAGATGTCTTTTAGGTTATCCGAGTAGTGTTGCCCCGACCAAATGAAGTTGATTTCAAATTCGGGGTTCTTGCGAATGCGGTTAAGGACTAGGCTAGCCCGGATTACATCCGGACGAATGCCGAGGATAATTGCAAGTTTCTTTTTGGCCATTAGTCACCTCGTTAATGTAGGGTTGGGGTAGTTGGCAGCTGTCCCA
>DAORCZ010001420.1:0-2017 GCA_035345735.1 Pseudomonadota bacterium
CATCGATCGCCAGATCACCCTCGGGCCCGGCCATCGTCGTGCACATCGGCAGCAGCCGTTCACCGGCGCCCTTGACCGCCGCGACATGCCGGCCATCCCGCTGGTGCAGTGTGGCGGCAAAGCGTTGCTCGGGATCAAACGGCAGCTCGGCAATGCGCGGCGCTTGCTGGTGCAGGGCCGCCGGATCGATCCCGGCTGCCCAGCCTAGTTGCAGCAGGGCGACATCGACCGCATCGCCGTGCTCGACCCAGGCGCCTTCGCGCGGACCGCAGAACCCGTCGTTGCACAGCACCGCGGCCGTGCACAGACGCAGCCAGCGATCGCGATCGCGGTCATCGCCGCGCAGTACTCCCTGGAGCGGCTGCCCGGGACCGCTCGCCGGAGGCGCCTTGCTCACGTCCTCTAGCTGCGCCGCCCCACCCCCGGGCAACTCGACGCGACGCACCTTGAGCTGGTTCTGCGTCAGCGTGCCAGTCTTATCGGAAGCGATGAATGTGCACGAGCCCAGCGCTTCGACGGCCACCAAGCGCCGCGCGATGACTCGACGCTGGCCCATGCGACGTGCCCCGATGCTCAGCGCGATGGTCAGCGCCACCGGCAGCCCCTCGGGAATTGCCGAGACGGCCAGCGCAACGGCCAAGAAAAAGACGCTGCTCAGCGAGTTTCCGCGCAGCAGCGACACGCCCCCCAGCAGCACCACCGCCACCGCCACGACCAGCGCGATGCGCTGGCTGAACTGATCCATGCGCAGAAGCAGCGGCGGCCGCTGATTCTCCGTCTGGACCAGCGAGGCCGCGATCCGTCCAAGCTGGGTCCCAAGCCCGGTGGTCACCACCACGCCCTGGGTGCGCCCGCGGGTGATCAGCGTCCCGGCAAAGGCCAGGTTCTTGCGCTCGGCCACAGCCGTCTCAGGTGGCAGGACGATGCGCGCCGACTTGCTGACCACCAGCGACTCGCCGGTCAGCAGCGACTCGTCCGCTTCGATGCTGCCTTCGCCCAGCAGCCGCAGATCGGCGGGCACTTTGTCTCCCGCCTCTAGCACCACCAGATCGCCGGGGACCAGGTCGGCGGCGTCGATGGCGTGCGTCTGACCGGCGCGCACCACCAGGGCTCTTGGCAACGTCAGCGCTCGCAGCGCCTGAGCACTGCGCTCAGCCCCGTATTCCTGCACCGAACCGATGAGCGCATTGACCCCCAGCACCACCAAGATGAACCCTGCGTCCGACAGGTCGTGCAAGAGCAGCGAGATCGCCGCTGCCGCAAGCAGGATGTAGACTAGCGGGCTTAGGAACTGCCGCAGAAAGATGCGCAAGAGCGGCGTTGGGCGCGAGCGCGGCAGCTCATTCCGCCCATAGCGACGCCGACGTTCCTCGACCGTGGCCGCTGCAAGTCCGCTGGATGGTGTCGAAAGCTCGTCGCAGACCTCCTGCGCCGAGCGGGCATGCCAGGCCTCCTTTTCGACGACACGTAACGGTTCCGACCGCGTCATGGCCGCCCTAGCTTGCGCCATTTTCAGCGCAGTCGATCGCCATTTTGCGCCCGCCTGCAACCCGCCCCTCCCAGCGGGCTAGGTTCCACGCCGGGGTGGCCGATGCGAGCAGCCGACAGCCGCCCAGACCGGCCTGTGCCTCGGCGGCGACAGGTATCTGACAAGCCGTTTCCCCGCGGACGGGAGCCGGCGATAATGGGCGGCACGATGGCACGAAAAGAGGCCGTGGCCGCGGGGGGCCAGGCAGGCGCGGCAAGCGTAGAGGGTGACGATCTGGTCGATCTGTCGGCGCTGGCCACGCTGATCTATGGCGAGCGCTACGAGATCGTCGAGCTTCTGGGCGTCGGTGCGAGCGGCAGCGTCTATCGCGCGCGCGACATCGAGCTCAACGAAGAGGTGGCACTGAAGGTCCTGCGCAAAGAGCTGGTCAGCGACCCCGCCACCCTCGAACGCTTCCGCAACGAGGTCCGCCTCGCCCGCCGCGTCACCCATCGCAACGTCGCCCGCGTGTTCGACATCGGCGAACAC
>DAORCZ010001421.1:0-2015 GCA_035345735.1 Pseudomonadota bacterium
GAAGCAGGCGTTGAGCTGCGGCGTCACGACGTAGTCGCGCAGCGTCGCTTCGGCATGCACCACGCCATCGGCGAGCTTGAGGACGAAGTCGCCCTGATGGACCTGCTCCGGGATGCTGATCAGGTCCCTGATGAATGTCATTCCTGTCCCCCTATCAAACCCGCATCATTTCAACCGCTTGACGCCACCGCGGCGCCCCAGTCCGAAGGCGATTCGGTATAAGTCGGGCATCTGCACGCGACCATCGGCCAGGCGCTTGACGAGCCCCAGAGACGCCAGATCACTCAGCACCCCTTCAACGCCCTCATCGAGTCGTTGAGGCGGAAGCTTCACGCCCAATGGAGAACGCTTCAGTCGGTCGCGTAGTTGTTGCAGCGTCCCGTCGCTGTCCCACAGCGCCTCCATATCCTTGGCCGAACACGGGACGGTCAGCTTGCCCTTGAGAGGCTGCATCACAATCTCCACCCACGGGTAGTCCTCTCGAGTAATCTCATCGACGCGGATTTGGGACGCAGCCTGCACTCCAGACTGAATAGCCTTGTAGTCGAGCGGAAGACCAGTGGCGTCGGAAGTTTCGTCCGCAGCCTGTCGAATTGCCGCGAAGAAGCTTCGCGGGCTGACTTGATCAAGTCCATCCTGAAGATGGTTGACGAGCCAGGTGTAAGGCTTGCCGCGCTTGTATCCGCTGGGTCCAGACGCCATGGCCTTGCCGGCGAGTGCTATGAATGCCTGCTCCTGCACCGTCTCGTCTGTGCGCAGAGCCAATGGCAACAACCACGCATCAGCCGAACTGGTCCAGGCTAAGCCCAGGCTGTGCTGACACACCTGCCGGAATTCCAGCCCACCATGGTTTGCATTGCCCAGGCATTGGAACAACAGGGCATAGAGGTCGGCGCGGCGCCAGACCAAAGCCGCCTTGCGTGCCAGTAACTTCGAGGCATCCGGGAAGCCAATGATTTCGCGGTCCTGCAGCATGTCGGGGCGAACGAAAACCTTGAGGCGAATTCTTTTCGTCGCACGCAGATCAAGCGCGATCTGCAGCAGTCCCTTCGCCAGGGGACGAATGGTGGCCCATTCGTCCCCCAGTCGATCGAGGGCGTCAAACAGGATGACAAGAGTTTTGCCATCGGCTTGCAGCGCAAGGTCAGCTTGCAGCAACAGTTCATCGAAATCCTCCGGGTTCGAGCGGACCCATTGAACTCGATCTCGCCATTTGGCCGCCGACGGAAAGGGGGCGCCAAACCCGGCCTTGTGGGCAAGAACTGCTCGCCAGATGACACGCGTCGAGTAGCCTCCCTCCACAAGCGACGCCAGAACCTCCTGACTTGGAGCATCAGTCGACGACGACTGCGCACCAAACCCCTGCTCGACTCTTACCTGGTCGCCAAAACGCGTCTCTGGAAAGGCTGCGCCGATGAACTTGCGGTGGGGCTCGGATGAAAGATGCGCCCACCAGAAGCTCTTCCCTGAACCGCGGATGCCCTCCACGACGCTGACGTCCGGATCCAGGGCCTTGGCATGGCTGGGCGGAACGTAGGTAAAGGCAGGGGGACGGTCTGGATCAGCACCCGCCTGATCGACTTCAGGTAAGGATTCCCTCAACGCTTGCCTTATTCGTGCCGCGTCCACCATCTCAGCCTCCCGATACAGCAGAAATCACTTCGTGGAAAAACGGACCGAACGCCAGCTCGATATCCGTGTTGTCCGCGCCCCCATCTTCGACTCGGAGGAGCGGATCGAACTCCTGCAACCTGGCGCTCCATCGCACACGCCACGGAAAGTGCGGTGCAGCCTGGTCATCCATGTCAAAGGTGAACGCATCGACTGGCGTACCCTCGCCCGGCTCGATCTGGTCATACAGACAGTCAGCAAAAAGATCGTACGACTGCTGCATAAATCGTGCGGCTCGCGCTGCCTGATCGCTCTCTGGGAACAGCGCCTGGACAATGGCAAGTCGCGACCTGATGTGTCGCAAGACCTCCGGCCGGTGCTGCCAGTGGGCAAAGAGCTGGCGG
>DAORCZ010001422.1:0-2008 GCA_035345735.1 Pseudomonadota bacterium
CAGCAGAGCCGGCGCCAGCCAGGCCCAGCGCGGTCGCTTTTCAACCACCATGGCGATGTACGAGACCAGCATCGACAGCGCCAGCCACAGATAGACAAAGACGATGCCGGCCCGACGCAGACCGTCGTGATCAGCCAGGACCGCTTCGAGCAGCGGATCAAACAGACTGGGCAGCAGCGAGTAGACAATGATCGACAGCGAGACCAGCCCCGGGAACAGCACGCCTTCGCCCCACGACTTGCGCCCCGACTCCCAGTCGATGGCCAGCGAGACCGCAGTCACAAACAGATAGACCAGCGCGGCCACGATCCAGAAGCTGCGAAACAGCGTCCACGACAGCGACTCATCCACGCAGTAAAGGACCACCAGACCCAGCGCGCCGGTGATCTGAAAGACCGGCATCAGGAAGATCGAAAACCACAGCAGCCCCATCGCCGTCGAACCGAGCGAGAAGTGCTGGCGCCGGTTAAACCACAGCGACCAGAAGACCTGCGTGATCTGCACGTTGCCGCGGGCCCAGCGCAGGCGCTGCTTCCACAGCATAAACAGGCTATCGGGCTCTTCGGCATAGACGATGGCGTTGGCTTCAAACAGGGCACGGCGACCGCTGAGCTGGGTGCGAAAGGTCGTGAAGGTGTCTTCGGCCAGGGTGTCGCTGAAGATCTGTCCGCCGATGGCCAGCAGGTTCTCGCGCGAGTGCAGCTGGGCTCCGCCTGACAAGCAGGCAAGGAAGCCCATGACGTTCTGCGCCCGACGGGAAGCGCCGGTGGCGGTGATGTATTCAAACGTGACGTAGCGCTGAACGTAGTTCGGGGCTCGGCTGCCTTCCTTGATGTAGGCGGTGACCGCACCGACTTCGGGGTCGGCCAGGTGACGCGCCATGCGGACCAGCGAGTCCGGTGTGTAGATGACGTCGGCATCCATGATCAGCACGGCCTCGGTCCATGCGTTGCGCCACAGCACATGCAGGCCGTAGTTCAGGGTGTGGGCTTTGCCCTCGCCGCCCGCCACCCGACGGATGTGAAAGACATTGCGCGGATACAGCTTGTGCTTGGCGATGGCGACATGCGGCGTCTCGTCGGTGGACGCGTCATCGATGACGTAGACGCGCAGCCGGTCCAGCGGATAGCGCAGGCGCATCAGGCGATCGATCGTCGTGCCAATCACCGCGCCTTCATTCCACGCCGGGATCAGGATGCTGACGCGCGGCAGGTGATGGCTGGAGTGTTCAAGATGCGTCGCGCGAAACGACAGCAGCAAGAGCAGGAACTGATAGCAGCTCACCAGCACGGGCAGCGCCGACAGCACCACCAAGCTGGTGCAGATCAGGATGAGCAGCAGCTTGGGGCCCAGCATGGTGCCTCCAGACAATTCACGTGCCGTGCCAAAGGCCCCGTGCCCCCCTCCGGCGGCGTCCTGGACGGCAGCCAGCCCTGGCATGTTTCGTGAATTGGGGACGAGCCATGAGCACCACAGCCCTTACCACCGCAAGCCGCCTTGCGCCTCGCTCGACCACCAAGGCCCGACTGCTCCTGGTCGAAGATGATCCCTTCTGCGCCGCCTTGCTTAGCCGCTGGCTGATGCAAGACAGCAGCTTAGAGATCGTCACCGCCAGCGAGGGCCAGGCCGCCCTGCACCTGCTCGACGCTGAGCCGTTTGATGTGATCCTCGCCGACATCAACCTGCCCGGTGCCAGCGGACTTGAGATCATCCAGCGCAGCAAGGCGATTGCCCCGGGACGCGCCACCATCCTGATGACCGCGGAAGAGACGGTCGAGCACGCGCTGGCGGCGCTGCGTCTGCACGTCGATGACCTGCTGTTCAAGCCCATCGCCCGCGACCCGGTGCTCAAGACCGTCGGGAAGGCCATCGCGCGAGCCCAGGCGGTGCGGCTCGTGCAGCCGCGGACGGTGCTGGCGGTGGGCGCGCATCCCGACGACGTCGAGATTGGCTGCGGCGCGGCCCTGCTGGCCCATCGGCAGGCCGGCGACCAAGTGGTCATTCTGAC
>DAORCZ010001423.1:0-2008 GCA_035345735.1 Pseudomonadota bacterium
CAGTTCCTCGACAAGATGGAGCTAGAGCGCGAGCGTGGCATCACTATCAAGGCGCAGACGGTGCGCCTGACGTACCGCGCCAAGGACGGCCTGAAGTACCAGTTCAACCTGATCGACACCCCCGGCCACGTCGACTTTCACTACGAGGTCAGTCGCAGCCTGGCGGCTTGCGAGGGGGCGCTCTTGGTCGTCGATGCCTCGCAGGGTGTACAAGCGCAGACGCTGGCCAACGTCTACGTCGCGCTCGACAACAACCTGGAGATCGTTCCGGTTCTTAACAAGATCGACCTGCCGACCGCCGACCCCGAGCGAATTCGCAAGCAGATCGAAGAGGTGATCGGCATCGATGCCTCGGGCGCCGTGCCGGTGTCGGCCAAGGATGGCCGTGGCGTACCCGAGCTTCTTGAAGCGATTGTGCAGCACGTCCCACCGCCGATCGGCGACGCAGGGGCCCCGCTGCAGGCGCTGATCTTCGATAGCTGGTACGACAACTATCGCGGCGTCGTGACGCAGGTGCGCATCAAGGCCGGCACGCTGCGCGTCGGCGACAAGATCCTGCTCAAAGCCACCGGCAAGAGTTACGAGGTGCTGGGTCTGGGCGTCTTCAGTCCGCACCCTGCCGAGGTCAAAGAGCTCTCTTGCGGCGAAGTCGGCTTCATCATCGCCAACATCAAGACCGTCGCCGACACCAAGATCGGCGACACGGTGACGCACGCCGATCGACCGGCCGCCGAGCCGCTGGCCGGCTTCAAGGTCGTCAAGCCCATGGTCTTCGCCGGCATTTTCCCGACGGACAACGCGCGCTATGGCGAGCTGCGGGAAGCGCTGGAAAAGCTGAATCTCAACGACGCCTCATTCACCTGGGAGCCCGAGACCAGCTTGGCCTTGGGCTTCGGCTTCCGCCTCGGCTTCCTGGGTCTTCTGCATATGGAGATCGTGCAGGAGCGCCTAGAGCGCGAGTACAACCTGGACCTGATCACGACCGCCCCCACCGTCGAGTACAAGGCCGTCTTGAGCGATGGCACGGTGCAGACGGTGGACAACCCCGCGGCCTTGCCCGACGAAGGCAAGCTGAAGGCGATTGAAGAGCCGATCATCCTCGCCACGGTGTTTACGCCGGCCGAGTACGTCGGCAACTTGATCAGCCTGTGCCAAGAGCGACGCGGCATCCAGCGCAGCATCACCTACCAGACGGGCGACCGCGTGATGCTCAAGTACGAGCTCCCGCTGGCCGAGGTGGTCTTTGGCTTCTACGACAAGCTCAAGTCGGTGTCGCGGGGCTATGCCTCGCTGGACTACGAGCTGCTCGAATACCGCGCCGCCGATCTGATCCGCCTGGATCTCATGGTGAACGGCGACCGTGTCGATGCACTCTCGGTGATCTGCCACCGCGAACGCTCGTACTTCCGGGGACGCGATCTGTGCGTAAAGATGAAAGAGCTGATCCCGCCGCAGCAGTTCGAGGTTGCGGTGCAGGGCGCGATCGGCAACCGCGTCATCGCCCGGACCACCGTGAAGGCCCTGCGCAAGAACGTCACGGCGAAGTGTTACGGCGGCGACATCACTCGCAAGCGCAAGCTCCTCGAACGGCAAAAAGAAGGCAAGAAGCGGATGAAGCAGGTGGGAAATGTCGAAATTCCGCAAGAAGCCTTCCTCGCCGTGCTGAAGGTTGAGTAACCAGATGGCTGATTCCACGCCGCCCCAAAGCCGCCCCCCGTCTGCGGATGAGACGGAAGCCTCGGCCCGCAAGCTGGCCACCGAGGTAAGTGCTGCCTCGCCCCAGCCGGTCGGTGAAACAGGCTTCCCGGACGAGCGGCCGCCACCGCTCCTGCGCCTCTTCATCGAACACCTGTGGCTGCTGGCTGCGCCGGTGTACCTGGGCCTGTTTTTGGCCGTGGTCGCGGCCACAAACCACATGGACCTGTCGCACTTGCCCTCGCCGCGCGCCATGCAGGCGCTGGCTGCGATGGCAGCGCTGTTCGCGCTGGCTGCTGGCCCGTACAACCTG
>DAORCZ010001424.1:0-2005 GCA_035345735.1 Pseudomonadota bacterium
AGAAGCTGTGGCGCTTCGTCGCGCTCGCGCTCGCGCGCGCCTCGGATGCCGAGCGACGCGCACGACTCGACGCCCTTGGGCAGGACCCCGACGCCGCGACCTACTTCGACAGCCTCGCTCGCGCGCCGCTGCTCAGCCTCGCACGCAGGTGGATTTCCTGATGTTGCTCGGTGCGAGTAAGAATATATGCGTGCTGCGCGTTCAGCGCGTCCCGTTCCCAGCTGACCGGGGACGAGCCAGTGCAGCGGCTGTCGGAACACTGCCGGCCGCTCGTCGGCAGGCCCACCCGCGCGGGCTCGACAATCAGGCGGACTTGATCGGCTCCGGCGGCTTGCACGCTCAGGTGGTACGCCGCCTCAGGCGGGATCGGGGTGGCGCGGAAGTGGCTCTGCCACAGCCCAAGGACGCTCAAAAGCGGCAGCAGCAGCGCCGGCGCAACCTCGCGCGGCAGGGGGCGCAGCCAGGGCATGCGGGCGGGACGCTCGCCCCGCGGCAGCGTCGCATCCGAGGACACCTCAGCGACGTATTCAACCCCGGACTGCACAAGCTGCGGGAACTCGCTGCGCAGCGCATCGATGGTGGGCAGCGCGACGGGCAAAAGACCCGCCTGCGCCACGTCGGCGGGGCCGCCGATCAGCCGAATGGCCTCTGCGACTTCGCTATAGATCGGGCCGCGCAGCAGGCTGCGCAGCGTCGCTAGCGCCGCGGCTTGGTCGCCGTCGCCGTGCAGATAGATCTGCTGCAGCGCGGCCAAAAGACGCAAGCGAAGCTGGCCCACGCTGTCGCGCACCATGGCCTGCGCACTGGTGTCGAGCATGCGGAAGAGCTCGCGTCGCACCCGCTCTTCGATGCGCTCGGCCGGCGGCTTGTCGGCGTCGCGGGCGCGCAGGCGTTGCAGGCTCTGGGCCAGCTTCTCGTCGCTAAAGTGGATGTGGGTCCAGCTGGCGTCTTCGCTGTCGGCCAGCACCAGGGCCAGCACCTCGTCGGGGATGTCGGGCAAGAAGCGCTGCCACAGCCACTCGGCGACTTCCAGCGGCGCATCGGGAAACAGCGACAGCAGCTCTTCCAGGCGCTGCACATCGGCCTCGCTGGCTTCGCGCGCCGGCTGCACGCGCTCGTCGGGGATGTGCAGGCGGCGCTCGCTGCCCAGCGCAAGCTCATAGGCCGCAGCGCACAGCCCGCGCGAGGTCATCGGCAGCACGCGCAGCGGAAAGCGCTTTTTGCGAAGCTCGGGACGCCACAGACGGCGCGGCGACAGCGGGTTTAACCACACGCGCAGCGGGAACTGCGCGGCAAGCTGGCTGATCCACATCGCAAGCTGTCCCGGGCGCTGCGGATCGCGGGCGTCGCGTCCAGTGCTCAGGATCAGCAGCGCCGCGCCGGCGTTCTGCCGCATCGTCACGGCCAGCCGCTCGTACGCGCTGTCTTCATCGGCGCGCAGCAAATCCGCCGAGCCGTCGAATGTACGCACGGTCAAAGGCACGCCGCGTCGTCGCAGACCATCGATCAGCGCCGCCGTCTTGCGCTGCCACGGCCGCATGTCGCTGCACACGTCGCACAGGATCAGCAGCCGCCGCGCCAACCGCCGCTCGCGCCACACTAACGCGGGCGTGTTGCCCCGGGCCACCGTCGCGCGCGCCGTGCCCTCGCCGTCGATCTGCCGCGTCCGCGTACGGTCATCGCTGCGCCCCAGCAGCGTGGCCATGTCGTCCAGATCCACACGCTCAAGCGGCGGCGGAATCGAGGGCAGGCGCAGGTGCGGCAGCACCGGCCCGTCCAGCTGCTCGCGCGCCCGGCTCCAGAACGCGCGGGCGTGTTCTTTTCGGGCCTGCTTCTGACGCGGGCGACGACTCCACCAGAACCAAAAGCCCGAAAACGGCAGCGTGCCCAGCAGCGACAGCGCAATCCAAAGCAGCCAGCGTGGCTCGGTGGCCTGCGGCTCGCCGCGCAGATCAGGCGGCGTCGCTTCCGGTTCTTCGTTGTTCGCTGGTATCGGTGCGGCGGG
>DAORCZ010001425.1:0-2003 GCA_035345735.1 Pseudomonadota bacterium
GAACGGCCCTCGAGCTCGTGGGAGGCGGGCACCCACCGCCGATGAGCGGACAGCCCTGCAGCGCCGACAGCGGCAGCGCTGCGATGACCCATTGAGCGAGAATTCTCTGGGCTCTTTTTGGATGCATGAGTCCAAGTTTGGCATGCAGGGCCGCTTGCCAGTCGCGAATCTTGGGCGGGTCGGGATGACCAATCGACCCAAAAGAATGCCCGTAGGTCCTGCTTTATTGCGACGACTTCTGAATATATTCATAAATGCAATATATTTGTGTTGATTTATGGGCGGCGGCCTAAAGTGCGATATGAAAACAACATTCGGCGCGTGATCTTGGCGCGCAGGGGTCGGCAAGCTGCCGCAGCGCACGGACTTACAGCGCCTGCAGGGCTCGCTCTAGTCGCTGGTCGGCTGCGCGGGCGAGCTCGACGAGGCTGGCGTCGCCAAGGCTCTGCATAAGGACGGAGGGCTTGGCGAGCTCGACGGAGTGCTGACCGTCCCCGAGATCGCGGATCACGGCATTGCAGGGGAGCAGCGCGGTGACATCGCTGTTATGCACGTAGGCTTCATAGGCTAATTGCGGGTTACAGGCGCCTAGAATCACCACCGCGGGCACCTCTTTTCCTAATTTATCGCGAAATTTTTCATGCAGATCAATGCGGGTTAGGACACCGAAGCCTTCTGCCTTAAGGGCGGCGGTTACGCGCTGAATAATGGAATCTAGGGTTTGGTTGTTAGCGCTGGGAATTATGCGTTTAAAGCTGAGCGTTTCCATCGCTTTACAGTAGGGCAGCTCTCCTGCGGGCGGCAAGAACAGATCGTGACCGGCGGGTAGCCTGCGGGCCGGCCGGTCGGCCGGGGCGAGCTGGGCGCAGCCACCCCGCGCTCGACGGAGAACTCGGGTAGAGTGGGGTTGGTGGTGTCGGTGGTTTCCATTCGACCTGAGGGCGGCAGCCGGCTGCGCTGCGGCGACTACGACCTGGACGCGGTGGTTGTCGAGCTCGACGGCGGGACGCTGGATTTTCGCTTCGAGCTGGGGCAGGGGCTGGGCATCTTCTGGGCGCTGCCGGCGGGGGAGGGCGATCGCCTGCGCCTGGCCCACGTCGATGGCGCGGCCTACACCGTCGATGAGCCGACGCTGTGCGCCGACCCCTTCCTGTTTCACCTGCCAGCGACCACCTGGCGCGGCGAGCTGGGTCAGCTGGGCGATGGGTCGACCGTCATCGCGGTCACGGTCGAAGCCCACGTCGAGCCGGCCAGCTATCGCTGCGAAGTGCTACGTCGTCTGGCCAGCGGGCATGAGGACGTGCGCGTCTTTGCCTGGCCTGCTCGCCCGGTCCCGCCCGCATCGCCGGTGCCCCGCCCCCAGGTCGCCACAGCGGACCCGGCCACCGCGGCCCTGGTCGATGGGCTGATCGATGCGTTTCATCGCTGGGATGAGCCGGAACGAGTGGCGGCACGGGCGGCGCGCGAGGCCGAACAGGATCGACGCACGGTCGCCATCCTTACGCACGGCGGGGCGGAGCCGCTCGACGCCATCCTGGCTGCCCCCGACGACGATGCGCCGCGGCTGGCCTGGGCGCGGGCGGTCGGCGGATCGCGTGGCGAACTGGTGCGTCTGCAGTGTGAGCTGGCGCAGGGCCGCCTGTCGCTCCCCGACACCATCGCCCACAAGCGGCGGGTTCGCGGGCTTCTCGATAGCTCGGGGGCCGACTGGTCTGGGCTCTCTGATTTTGCGACCGAGGTGCGCTTCGAGCGTGGCTTCGTCGACGCGGCACGAATCTCGGCGGACACCTGGCTGGCTCACGGCCGCACGATCCGGGAGCGCGCTCCGTTGCTCTCGGCACTGACGGTAAGCGGCCTGCGCGGACGAGACATCGGCGGGGGCGGCGAAGGCACGGCCCGCATCCTTTCCTGCATCGATCGCCTGCTCGCCGACCCGCAGCTGCGGGGCCTGGCCGCGCTGGATCTGAGCGGTGCCGCGGTCGATGTCGAAGACGACGACCACG
>DAORCZ010001426.1:0-2000 GCA_035345735.1 Pseudomonadota bacterium
TCCGAGTCAGTGCCCGATCCGCCGATGGACGAGCTGAAGCGCAAGCTCGACTACGTCAAGGACCGCTTCGGTGTGCACACCAACGTGCAGATCACCGGCGGCGATCCGACGCTGCGACCCCGCGCCGAGCTCGTCGAGATCGTGCGCTATGCAGCCAGCATTGGCCTCTATCCCGCGCTGTTTACCAACGGCATTCGCGCCTCGCGGCAGATGCTGACGGAGCTCGCCGATGTCGGCCTGGTGGACGTCGCCTTCCACGTCGATCTGACGCAGGAGCGCAAGGGCTACACCAGCGAGCTGCAGCTCAACGAAGTGCGCGAGAAGTACCTGGAGCGCGCCGCCGGCCTCGGCATCGCCGTCATCTTCAACACCACCGTCTTTCAGGGCAACATCGCCGAGATCCCCGACCTGGTGCGCTTCTTCGTCCGCCACGCTGGCGCGCTGGGCATGGCCAGCTTCCAGATGCAGGCCGACACCGGTCGCGGCTATCTGCGCAAGCGCGAAGACCTGATCACCAAGCAGCGCATCTGCCGTCTGATCGAGCAGGGCTGCGGCAACACCCACCTGTCGTGGGAGTCGGTGCTGTTCGGCCATCCCGAGTGTCACAACATCGCCTACACCGTCGTGGCCGGCGGGCAGGTCATCGATCTGTTTGATGACGTCGATGTGCTAAGTCGCTGGCTGACCGACTTCGGCACAGTGGCGCTCGATCGCACGCAGGCCGTGCAGTCGGCGACGCGCGTGCTGTCGCACATGCTGACCAAGCGTCCCGACTGGTTGTTGCATGGCGGAGCGTGGGCGGGGCGCAAGCTGCTCGAAGTCGCGCCGCACCTGGCTCGTCAGATCCTCGCCGGCGAGCGACCGCAGCTCGGCAAGCTGAGCTTCTTCATCCAGAACTTCATGGACGCCGACAGCCTCAAGGGCGATGTCGAGAGCTCGCGCATCAAGCACTGCTCGTTCCACGTCGCGACTCGCGAAGGCAGCCTGTCGATGTGCGAGCACAACTCGCGCCGCGACGACTACATCATCCCCGCCAGCCTAATTCGTGGCCGCGACATTCTGCCCAAGCGCCCGCCGATTGCCGCCGTGCTTCGCCCCGACGGGCAGCCCTCGTCCAGCCCCGAGACCTCGTCCTAGATCCACAGCCCGCGCTCACCGCTTTGCCAGGCGGCAGGGTCGACGTCTGGTCGCAGCGGACAGAGCATCGGTACTGCCTCCGCAGCCTGGGTCAGCCCGCCGGTGGGCCACGGCAGGTGACGGTTGCTGTCGTTTTCCCACAGCTCGATAAAGCCCAGGTGTTGCCGCGCCGCCAGGTTCTGCAGCGCGCTCAGCACTCGTCGCAGGTCGTCCGCATTGCCGTCGCTGCAGACGCACAGCACGCGCAGCAGGCTCTCGCGCGGTTCATCGGCGCACAGGGCCCAGGTCTGCCCACTGCGAGCCCCCAGGCAGGTCTGGGGCGGTGCGCCCAAGCAGGCGGCGTGAAACAGACCGCGCTCGATGTGCCAGTGCACGAAGTCGGCATCCAGCCTCAGCGTCAGCGCATCGCTGGGCCGCGGCAATAGGGCGTCCGGAATCGGCGGAAACGACAGCCACTGCACCTGCGGCTCGGCACCGCTTGCTCGCGCCGGATAGCGTCGGCTTAGCACCGGCCGGGAGACGTAGCCGAGCCGCTCGTAGATCGTCGGTGCGACCTCCGACATCAGGTAGGTGCAGACCGCGCCGGCCTGGGCAAGCTGTGCCTGTACGCCGCGCAACAGCGTGCTGGCATAGCCGCGTCCGCGCAGCGGTTCCGCGACAAAGACGCTGGCCACGCCATAGGCGGTGCCGTCGCAAGCGGGCTGGCCGGCGGGTCTTAGGCGCGCTCCGACGGCGTAGGTCTCGCAGCTCGCCAGCACCTCATCGCCATCCCGCAGGAGCCACAGCCGCAGGCCGCGCTGACTAAACGGATGCCGCCACAGCTGAGCCTCGCGCGCCAGGTACTGCGCCAGCGGCAGCGTGCC
>DAORCZ010001427.1:0-1999 GCA_035345735.1 Pseudomonadota bacterium
GGCCTGCGGCTGCGCCGGGTCCATGGTGATGATCTGGGCTCCGCGCAGCACCAGATCGGCCGGGCGCAGCGCCCCTGCCCCGTCGCCAGCCTGCGAGATAAGCACCCGCCCAGCCCGTCCCACAGGCGTCGGCTTGGCCTGCAGGGGCGGCGACAGCCACAGCGAAAGAGCCAGCGGCGCCACCGCCGAGAGTCCGCGCCACCTTCCGTAAGCCCAGCGGCGAGAGAGCAGAGAGCGACCCTCGTTGGGGGCAGACTCTGTTCGGGGTTCGGGGGAGGGCAGCGAGCCAGCGGGCGCTTGCGGGGGGGGGAGACGCATCGCGGCACTATACCGACAGTCCGGCCCACTTGCGGAGATCCCGGAAGCGTTCGCCTTATATCAGATGATTTACGTGGTGGCCGCCGTCCGCTGGCCTGGGGTGGCTAATTCCTGCGGCCGAGCGGCTGTCGATCGGCGACACTCAGCGATGCTGTCGGGACCCTGGCCAGGTAGCCGGGCCCGCTGCCTCGTTCCTCTCTTACAACCGTACGTAGCAAGGAGAAGCCGATGAACGCTTGGAAGATCTCGACGCTTGGACTCGCCATGGTGCTGTCGCTGGTGGTTGGTCGTGACATGGTGCGCGGTGCCGGGGCGGAGCCACAGCCGCACATGAAGGCCGCGCTCGGCTCGCTGGAGACCGCGCACGCTCAGCTGCAGAAGGCGACCCCGGACAAGGGCGGTCACCGCGTCAAGGCCCTGGAGCTGGTCGGCCAGGCCATCGAAGAGGTCAAGAAGGGCATCGCCTTCGACAACAAGCACTAGTCCGTCGCGCAGAAGCGCCTGACAGACTCACCCGCCGGCATCCCTCGGCCCAGCGCGCCCACCGCCCCATTCCCGTGCGGTAACGGCCCCCAAGATTGGTCCCAAAGATTGGTCCCAAAGAGGCGGAACCCCACCTGGTTCCACCGACGGCGCGCCCGGCAGGAATCGAACCTGCGACCCTCGGCTTAGAAGGCCGATGCTCTATCCGACTGAGCTACGAGCGCAGCAAGGCGCAGAACTCTAACAGAAGGATCGGGGGGAGGGCTGCTTTTCGTGCGCGATTTGTGGTCAAGCTGGGGGCGCTTGCGCTGCGAGCGGCCGCGGGGGTTTCCGGCTGGTCGGTCCTCCTGCAATGGAGGCCCGGCGACGATTGAGGGGCGGGGTGCGACATGCGAAGCTTGACAGGGAATGGGAATCCTTGATACCAACCAGGACTCGCCTCGTCATCGCGTTGGTTAGGTAAGCAGCACACGCGATGAGCGGCCTTTTCGCAGAACTTGAAGGAGAGCGTCCGTGAAGCGCACGTATCAACCACACAACACCCGTCGCCGCCGTGTCCACGGGTTCCGCGCTCGTATGTCGACCCGCGGGGGCCGCATGGTCATGAACAACCGCCGTCGCAAGGGCCGCAAGCGCCTGACGGTGAAGGTGGCGCAGAAGTAGCGACGGCTTCCTGACCGTCTGCGCTGTCGTCCTGTTCCCTTGCCCTGCGCCTAGGTGGTGGGGTGTTCTGCCCTACTGCTCGCCTGCCTGATGTCTCAGCCGTCCACGGCGTTTCCCTCGCCCCAATCTCGATTCAGCAAGACTGAGCGCTTGCTGCGTCGACGGGATTTCCTGCGTGTGCAGGGCGGGGGGAAGAAGTTCATCTCTCCCCATTTCTTGTGGTTTGGCAGCCCCAGCCCGACGAGCGTCTTGCGCTTTGGGGTTACGGTGTCGAAGCGGGTTGGCTCGGCGGTGGTGCGCAATCGCGTCAAGCGCTTGCTGCGCGAGGCCTTTCGTCAGCACAAAGCGCTATTTCCCCCGACGCTGGATGTCGTGGCCATCGCCCGTCCCGAGTCGGTGGGTGTTGCGCTCGATCAGGTGCGCGCCGAGCTTGCCCTCGCTGCTCGCCGGTTCTCGGGTCCACCTTCCGCTCATTCGCCGGGCCGCCGGTCATGACGGGGCTCCGCTTGCGCTCGATAGGGCCCTCGGATTATCT
>DAORCZ010001428.1:0-1997 GCA_035345735.1 Pseudomonadota bacterium
TCGCGTAGCACTGGCGCAGTCATCGCGCGGCGCTCGCGGGACCATCGCGCAGGGTCGGCGTAGCGCTCGCGGGACCATCGCGCAGGGTTGGCGTAGCGCTCGCGGGACTATCCCGCACGGCGGGCGCTGCGATCGTGCGGCCGTCGCGCAAGGCTGGTGCAGCAGTCGCGCGGCCATCTTGTGTGGCTGGCGCCTACCTCGCTAAGCGAGCCAGGGATGCGCGACCCTGTCGGACCTTGGTGGAGCGCAGCCGTCCATGGTGACGCCGGTGGCCCGGCTATAGGCCCGATGCGACCTTGGGCCATCTGTCCAATTCTGGGTGAAGGTCCAGGAGCGCCTTGATCTGCGCCAGCTACCACAGGCCCCCGCGCTGCAGTGTGTACCCCTGCAGCGTCCGCTTCGCGCCCATCTCGCTCAGCGTCCGCTTCGGCTCGCGCAGGCTCAGCGCGCCAGACGAGCAGAGCACTGGAAGCGAAGAGGTTATCTGTAATCGTTCAGGGGGGACGCCCAAGGACGCCGCGTGCTGGTCGATGATGCCGCCGAGCCGGCGACGAGCCGGCGGGCGTGCGAGCTATTCGACAGCGGCGAGAGCTTTCATCAGATCGTCAAGGTGCTGAATGATGAGGGCCATCGGCCACGGGGCAAAGGCAAGTGGCACCGCATCGCCGCCCGGCGGATTCTACACCGAGCAGGGCTGGTGACGTGCCAGCCTTGGGAACGTAGCCAGGCGATCCGAGCCAAGGAAGTCGTCAGCAAACGCATCCTTGAGCTGCGTGCCGAGGGAATGAAGCGGCCGGAGATCGGCCGGCAGCTCACTCGCGAAAACCTGATGCCAGTACGTGGCAGCAAGGGGTATGCAGCGACGGTCAACGCCGATTTGACCGAGCGAGCCAGCTACGACCGCCAGGCGATTGTCAAGCTGGCGCTGAGCCTGCGCGAGCAGAAGCGGAGCCCACCGGGTAGGGCTGAGGAAGAAAGCGACGAACGTCGAAAAGCGGACGCTGCTTTGTGTCGACGAGGATCATCTCGAAGCGGGTTGAACCAAGCCGCGCTACAGCGCGGCTTGGTTCAACTGACCGCAGCACTTGGTGAACCGGGTGAATCGTACCTTTCCCTACATCGCGCGCCGTCCATCGGGTTTTGTACCGTCCGTCTGCGTCACCCTCCAGAGTTGGACCAAGAGCCACCCGAAGCACTGCGCTGCGGGTATCGCTGCCCTGACCTACGCCTAACTTACTCCTAACCTACTCCTAACCTACTCCTAACCTACCGCCAAGTAGCGCCAGGAGCGTGGCGATCCGCACACGCCAAGACGCCGTCAAGGACTATGACTTGTGCAACTACGAGAGCTTGCGCAGGGCACGTTTCTTGCCTGCGCCTGTTCGATAGCGGCGCTTCGAGGCGTAACGTAGGAGTGGATTAGGAGTAGGTCCGGGGTAAGATAGGACCATGTCAGGGGCAAGTTAGGGGTCGCGACGACGCAGTACAGGGGCAACCGGGGTCAGGCGACGAAGCGACGGCATTTCAGACTCAGACAGGCCAGGCGAGCCTAAAGCATTGCAAGGACCCATTGCAACGCCCCGAGCGCGGAACCCAGGGGGGCGGATCGCAGGCTACTCGCTCGGAATGTACCTGGACGTACAGGCTGGGGGGCTCGCGGTGGGAGGGCCGCATGACGAGGCGGAAGGCCCCATGACGCTGCGGATTTGGGGGAGGGTGTTGTGAACCCTGATCGGGTTGTAGCTCGCCGCTCGGGTGGGTGCGGGATGACCACGGCATCGTTGTAGGTCGTGACGGGCATGGGTCAGGTCTTGAGGCCGATGTCCATCCGGCGACGGCGGATCACGTCGACGATCAGGGACTGGCCGTCGGCGCTTTCGAGGAACTCGCGGGCGTGGCGTCGGTTGTCGACCAGGACGAGGCTCATGTTGGCGTTGGTCCCTCGTGGCTGAGGCGCCGATGCAGAGGCGGCCGGTTGAGGCTCGCTCTCGGACCCC
>DAORCZ010001429.1:0-1996 GCA_035345735.1 Pseudomonadota bacterium
GGCTGATTGGAATTCAGCAGATCATCACCACACTTGCCCTCGGCGCAGCAGACCAATCCGAGCGGACAAGGTGGGTTGTCAGAAGCGTGGCAGCGAAAGCCCACACCCGCGTCGGGGTCCGACGCGAACTGCGGCTTATAACAACCGGCGAGCGCCAGCGCGCTAGCCAGGACAAACTGCCAAACATTTCTTGAGACACGCATGGGTAAGCCCCTCATCAACCGTGTTTGCTAAGCGTTCTTAGAAGCGACCTGCCGCCACCAGGCCCGAAAAGGCTGGGCCGACGACGGGAGCCATCGAGACAGCCGGCTCCTCGACTTCGATGACCTTCTTGACCTTGCGCGTCTTGGGCACGACGGGCTTGGGGCGCTCGGCCTGCCACTTGCGGATCAGATCGGTGGCCAGAAGGGCCCCGCCGGCGGCAAGCACGACACCTCCGGCGACCGTCAAGCCGATCCCGAGCTTGTCGTAGAAGAGGCCGCGCGACTCAAGCTCGGAGCTGGAGTCTTTGGGGGCCTTGTTCAGCGTCGGGTCATCGTTCGGTCCGTAGAACAAGCAGCGCATCTTCGAGTTCTCGCAGCGCGAGTCCGCCGAGACGATCTGCGCCTGCTGATAGGCGAGCCCCAAGAACGCCGAACCCGTCGCGAGGCCCGCTAGACCCAAGCCCGCGGTGCCAACGCCCACCCAGCCCATCGGCGATAGATACGACTTGGTCTCCTTCGCCTTGTCCTGCTTGCGCAGTGAGCTCCGCAGGCGGTCCATGGCCGACTGATTCGGGCCGCCGATATCGAACGAGACGGCCTCGTTTTCGATGTCGCGCTTCGGGCCGCTCTTGACGCGGCGGGCCGGCTCGTCCTCTTCGCTGGTGTCAGCGGCGCCTTGCGCATCGACTAGCTGCGGTCGTGCCGTCGAGTCGATGAGGACGATGTTGGGGTTGTATTCGCTGCCGGCCGACTTGACCAGGGTGCCGGCCGGATCACGCGCTTCGATGTAGTACTGGAAGTTTCGGCCCGAGGTGATCTCGGGCGGCAAGCGGGCTAGCTTCTCGTTGCCACGCCGCTTGAGCTCCATCGTGTCGAACGCGGCCTGGCCTTCCTTGCGATAGAAGACCTTGACCTTGACGCCCTTCATGACCGGCATCTGAACGCGAACGTCGACAGCTTGTCCGGGCGGGACGGCGTCGATCGGCGTATGTGACCACTCCGTGACGGGCTTGTCTGCGCTCGCGGCGGCGACGGGGGCAGCTGCCTCAGGGGCTGGCGTGGCCGCGGTCTGAGCCGCTCCTTCGGTCGTGGCCTCGGCTGGCTTGGCCGCCGCGACGGCCTTGGCGGGCTCGGAAGCGGGCTTGCTACCGGCGGCGACCGCGGGCGGCGTTCCCTCCTTGCCAGCGGCGGGGGCCGGTGTGGCCTTGGCGGCTTCGGGCGCGCTCCCTTCCGGCTTGGCCATCTCGACGGCGGGCCGGGCGGGCTCCAAGGGAGCGGGAGTCAGCGCGGCCGTGCGCTCTGCCTCGGTCTCTGCAAGCTCTGCCTCGATCTTGGGGCGTCCCTTGTCGTCGGCCGGTGCCTCGGCGAGGAACTTTTTGTAGAAGTACACCGCCATGTCGTAGTCCTTCGTCTTGCGATAGGTCATCGCGATGTTGACGAGGATGGCGGGGATGCGCTTGAGGACGTAGGCCTTCTTAAGCTCTTTGATGGCTACGTCGTACTTGCCGGCAGCGTAGGCATCCTGGCCAAGCTTGTAGTGCTGCTTGGCCATGTTGGTGATCTCGGGATCTTCCTCTTGTGCCGAGGCGGATCGTGGGCCGAAGCCGTCGAAGCGGAGATCGCCAAGGCTTCCAGACAGGCCAGGCCCTGAAAGCAGGGCGAATGCGGCGGCAGCGGCGAACGTCGTTTTGCGCATGGGTTCCTCTGTGTACCCCGTAACCCGGTTCGACCCGACGAGGAGACGGGGGCGTTTCAACTCGAACTTGTCAGTGACTGCGGGCCAGCGATTGCGG
>DAORCZ010001430.1:0-1991 GCA_035345735.1 Pseudomonadota bacterium
GAAAGCGGGGCAGGGGACGCTTGCGCGCGGTGTCGAACAGCCCCTCGCGCTGCAGGCGGGCTTTGAGCTCTTCGAACTGCCGCCACAGATCGCCTTCTCCCGACAGGCGCAGCTCGCTGACGATCATCTGAAAGCGACCGCTGCCTTCGTAGATCGTCAGCTTGCCGCGGGCTTGCAGCTTCATGCCGTCGCGCAGCGCGATCTTTAAGAGCTGCGCCTGACCGCGCCAGATCACGGCATCGATGCGTCCTTTGCCATCTTTGAGCGCGAAGTACAGGTGGCCGGCGGCAGAGCGCTTGAGGCCCTCGACCTCACCCTCGCACCAGACGTCCGAGAACTGATCTTCGAGCGCCCGACCGGCTCGGCTGACCAGTTCGCTGACCGACAGGACTTTGGGCTCAGGCGGCGGTGGCGGTGGCGGTGGCGGTGGCGGTGGCGGCGGTGCTGGCGGTCCTGCGGTTCCATCGCCAAAGCCGAAGCCAGTCTGACGATCGCCCTGGCGCTTGGGTGACAGCGAAAACGGCGGCAGCACGCGCTGGGTCATGGCGAGGGGCTCCTGGGGGCGGATGGGCGGCGATCGGGCACGGAGGCGCACTCGGCGAGGACGACCTCCATGACCTGTGCTCGCACGGCGGCTAGGCGCTCGGCGCTCTCGGCTTCAAAGCGCAGCACCAGCGCGGCTTGGGTGTTGCTGGCCCGCACCAGCGCCCAGGCATCCGGCCAGTGAATGCGGACACCGTCGAGCGCATTGACTTCGATCTCAGGCCAGGTCTGCAGCACGGCGGCGATGCGGGCCACCAGCGCGAGCTTCTCCGACTCGGGGACGGCGATACGTAGCTCGGGGGTGCGGTGCAGGCGCGGTAGGGTATCGACGTGCGCAGACAGCGGTCGTGGATCGTTCGACAGCAGTTCTAGCAGGCGGGCCGCGGCGTAGATCGCATCGTCGTAGCCAAGGTAGCGATGGGCGAAGAACAGGTGCCCCGACATCTCGCCGGCGAGCGCCGCTCCGACCTCGCGCATCTTGGCCAAGAGCTCCGAGTGCCCGACGCGCCACATGATGACTTGCCCACCCGCCGCCGTCAGTTCGTCGATCACGGCGCGGCTGCATTTGACCTCGCAGACGAAGCGCGCGCCGGGCTGCTCGGCCAGGATGGCTCGGCCAAGCAGGATCAGAAGCTCGTCGCCCCACAGGATGCGGCCCTGCCGATCGACGACAGCCAGGCGATCAGCGTCGCCATCGAAGGCCAGGCCGAGCTCGGCATCGTGCGCGGCGACGGCGGCCGACAGCGCCTGCAGGTTCTGCGGCTCGGTGGGATCCGGCGGGCGGTTGGGGAAGCGGCCATCCAGCTCGCAGAACAGCGGCACCACCGGAAAGCCCAGCGACTGCAAGAGCGGCAGCGCGACGGCTCCGCCCGTGCCATTGCCAGCGTCGACGACGAGCGATGGGCGACGCGAACCCAGGCGCAGCGCCTGGCGCACGAACCCCAAGTACGGACCCAGGATGTCGATGCTCTGCCGTTCGCCCTGGCCGTGCACAAAGTCCCGGGCGTTGAGCTGTGGCAGGAGCCCCGTCAGCTCGTCCCCGTGCAGGCGGTGTCCGTGAAGGACGATCTTGAAGCCGTTGTCGCTGGCCGGGTTGTGGCTGCCGGTGATGACGACACCCGAACCGCAGCCCAGGTGGTGCACGGCAAAATAAAGCAGGGGCGAGGGCACGATGCCGATATCCAGGACCCGCACCCCAGTGGCGAGCAGCCCGTCGAGCAGCGCGGCGTGCAAGCGTGGCGAGTGCAGGCGACAGTCGCGGCCCAGCGCGATGGCCTCCCCGCCGCTCCGCAGGACGCGCGTGCCCAGCGTGGCCCCCAGCGCGCGGACGAAGTCATCGTCGAGATCGCGATCGGCGACCCCGCGAATGTCGTAAGCGCGAAAGACCGAAGGATTCATCGCCGCATCACAAGAGGCGTGACAGCCCGTCGCTGTTCAAGCGCGAGACG
>DAORCZ010001431.1:0-1980 GCA_035345735.1 Pseudomonadota bacterium
AGACCGAGTACCTGGGCAAAGGCGACGATCGCATCGAGCGCAAGGTGAAGAAGGGCTTTCGCACGACGCAGACCGTCGAGATCTCGTCGAAGGACGTGGCCAAGGTCGAGCGCGTCTCGCGCGAGGTGACGCAGATCATGGAGTCGGGCGTGCGCATCTCGTCAGCGCAGCCGAGCTACTACTACACGGGGCTGGGCGCGCTGAAGATCGAGATGCTGGCCGAGGCCGCCAAGGACTGTCGGCAGCGGGCCGAGCGCATGCTGATCTCGACGGGCGGAGCGACCCTGGGCAAGCTGCGTCGCGCCGACATGGGGGTGATCAACGTCAATCCCGCCAACTCGACCGAGGTGTCGAACGAGGGCAACAACGACACCGGCTCGCTGGAGAAGGACATCCTGACCGTCGTGCACTGCTCGTTCGATCTCGACGCATAACCGAGCGAGGCGAAGGCCGGCTGGGCTTCTTCATGCCGGTCGACGTCGCGCTTGCCTGCGGTGGGCCAGTCGTCCTATGCAGCGGCAGGAGGCTTGCTCATGCCGGTTTCGCTATCGCTTGCTGCTGCGCGTGTCCGCTGGGCTCGACGGCAGGGTCTGATTGAAAGCTCCCCGTCGCTGCGGGACCCGACGCAGGTCGTGCTCAGCACCGGGTGGCTGCGTACGCTGGGTGGGGTCGATGTCTATCTGGCGCTGCGGGCTCGCTTGCCCAGCCTGCGCGCGGCGGATCTAGACGCTGCGGTGAGTGCTGGCGAGCTGTGCGTCACGCCAGCGGTGCGCGGCTGCATGTATCTGGTCCCGCGGCAGCACCGGCCGCTGTGCCTGCGCCTGGCGGAAGTGGAGTGGCGTCGCGGCGCCGACCGCGATCTGAAAAAAACCGGCGTCGAATGGCGCGAGGTCGAGGCCCTGGGCGAGGCGGTGCACGCGGCGCTCGCCGGCGGGCCGCTGTCGCCGGAGGGGCTACGCAAGGCGCTACCCGAGGGGGCGGTGCGCAGCCTGGGCGAGGTGGGCAAGAAGGTCGGCCTGTCCTCACCGTTGCCGGTGGCGTTGCGCTGGCTGGAGTTCGCCGGCCGCATCGAGCGCAGCCTGGCGGGTGGGCGCCTCGACAGCGAGCGCTACCTGTGGCGGCGCGTCAGCCGTCCGCTGCCGGATGCCGCTGTGCCCGACAGCGAAGCCGACCGCCACATTGCGCTGGCGCGCATCTTTTTTGCGCACCACGCGCCGGCCAGCGATCGCGAGCTGGCCGACTGGTCTGGGCTGACGCTGGGGCAGGTGCGGGCCGCCATTGCCGCCCTGCCTGAGTTGGTGCCGGTGACGATCCCCGGCCACGCCGAGCTGGCCTACGCCTTGCCCGACGATCTGCGCGCCGCGCTGCCGGATCATCCGGTGCCGGTTGGGGCGGAGAGCTCGGCGCTGCACTTCTTGCCCTTTGCCGACAACCTGCTGGTCATCCATGGCGGGCTGGCGGCGCTGTGCGATCCCGCGGAGCACGATCGGCAGGTGCCGCTGTGGGGCGGACGAAAGGGCAGCGAGCGCCTGGGCGATGCGCGCCACGCCTCGCTGCGTGCCATCGTCGTGGGCGGCCAACTGGTCGGTTTCTGGGAGCTTTCTCCGACGAATGGTCGGGTTGTGCACAGCCTGTTCAAGTCGGCGTCGCGGGCTTCCGGGCTAGGGGCGGCCGCGCTGCGACAGGCGGCAGACGACACGCGGCGCTTCCTGCTGGAAGAGCTGGGACACGGCCGCAGCTTCAGCCTGGACACCGACGCTGCGCTCGACACGCGGGCCCAGCTGATCAGCGAGCTCTCCGGCTAGCTCGGCGGTGTCGGCGCAGAGTACGGGGCGGCCTGCTTCCGCGATTGCCTTGCTGTACCCGATCGGCGATTCTCGAGAGACGCTGTCGGCGCATGCGCCGCAGGTGGAAAGGACCCGCACGGATGTCGGTGTTGTCCACAAAACAGCCAGGGCAAGGCGTCGCCGGGGAAGGCGC
>DAORCZ010001432.1:0-1977 GCA_035345735.1 Pseudomonadota bacterium
GCAGGATCGGCCGTGAAACGGCCACGTTGACGGTGTCAGTCGACAGGTCTTGTTCGGGAGAGGCGATAATCCCAGGCGGGCCGCTGCTGGCTCCAGATGTCGGCGCTGCCATCCTGCCCAACGTGCCCGTGGGTTTTTTCTTGCCAGTCATAACTATGCTCCCGGGCTGGCGCGGATGTTCCGCGCGAACTGTAATGATGCCAGCCAGGCGCCTACAATGAGGAGCACGGGCCGGCGCTCTCTGTATCATACCACACGAATGTAAAAACGTAAAGATATGAGTGTGTGAAATAACATTTTTGGTATTTGACATTTATGTGAGAATGTGATACTATCAGAGGTGACGCGGACGCGTATGTGCCCGTCGCTGAACCGCCTTCCAATCACCAATAAAGGAGCCTTCGATGGCTGCGACTGCTGTCCCGGTCCAGTCTCCCCCCGGCTCGGATCTCATGCTGGCCGAGCCAGCATCGCCGGTGGCGGCCGCGCTTGCGGCGCCGCAGATCCTCGTTCCGTCGACACTTGGTACGACGCTCGATAGTCGTCCGCTGGACCTCACGCCCCTGGCGGCGCCGCTCGCGAAGGTCGCGCAGATCGAGGCGTGGCTGGGCGCCGAACTGATCGAGCGTGAGGAGGCCACGCGTGTCGCGCTGATCGCGATGCTGAGCGGCCAGCACGCTGCCCTAATCGGTCCGCCCGGCACCGCCAAATCGCTCCTCATCCTGCTGCTGGCGCAGGCGTTCGACCTCAGCAAGTTCATCACGCTGTGCTCGCCGCACACCAAGCTGGAGGACCTGCTCGGCCCGCTACGCCTCTCGCAGCTCCCGCGCGACATCTATGAGCGTCTGACGACCGGCTATATGCCGTCGGCGCAGCTCGCATTCTTAGATGAGTGCTTTAATCTGGGGCCTGCGGTTACGCAGGCGACGCTCCGGCTCATGAACGAGCGCGAGTTCGACAACGGCAATCGCACCGAGCGCGCTCCGCTGATCTCGATCTTCGCGGCCTCGAACCAGATACCTCAGACGCCAGACACGATGGCGTTTTACGACAGATTCACCTTTCGTCTGTGGATTAACTACGTCAGCCGCGCAAACTTCCCGCGCTTGATGGCGCTGACGGCGAACCGACCGTCGGGCCAGATGCTGCGGGTGCTGGCGCACAACATGCCCGTCTTCGCGTCCCAGCACGGCCTGCTTACGCTCGCGCCGCCGCCCGTCGTGGTGGGTCAGGACGAGCTATTCTCGCTGATGTGGGTCGCCGCCCACGTCCCGATTCCGCAGAGCGTGCTCGCGACGCTGGATAAGCTCTACGACGAGCTGGGCGGCAAAGGTATCTATGTCTCGGATCGCCGCTGGCGTCAGAGCCAGGACGCGCTGCGCGTCAGCGCGCTGCTCGACGGGCGGGGGATTGTGACCAACGACGACATCGCCGTCTATAGCAACATGTTCTGGACCACGCGCGAGCAGCGCGTGACGATCGCGCAGATCGTCGAGCGGCTGGGCAACCCGTTGGCGGTTGCCGCGGTCGATAAGCGCGACCAGGCCAAGACGGCGTACGACGCGGCGATCGCCGCCCAGGCTGACCCTGACCTGGACAATGGCCGGAAGATGAACGCGACTGTCGAGGCCCTTGGCAAGCTCAAGGAGACGGCCCAGAGCCTGGAGGCGTTGCTGGCCCAGGCGCAGCAGCAGGCGATGAATGTGACCAAAATCCAGCGCGCGCTGGATGCGGTGCAGGGCTGGCGCAAAGAGCTGTCGGAGTACGTGCTCTAGGGAGGGCGTCAGGAACCCACGGCTTCAGCCGTGGGCTTGCGGGGCAGCCCGTAAGTCCGTCCTGACCATGACCAAGTTCGGGCAATCGAACTACGCACGCCGGGTCAGGATACCCTGGGATGCTTGCCAGTTCCAGGCTCTATCGCCCGTCATCATGAGCCGTGGGGCAAGCGGCGAAGATGGCAGGCAGGACAAGCCCGGC
>DAORCZ010001433.1:0-1975 GCA_035345735.1 Pseudomonadota bacterium
CGCTTCCGGCCGATCATGATGACGACGATGGCGGCGCTGCTCGGCGGCCTGCCGCTGGCCCTGGGCAGCGGCGTCGGGTCCGAGCTTCGCCGGCCGCTCGGCATCGCGATCGTCGGTGGGCTCCTGATCTCGCAGGTGCTGACGCTTTACACGACGCCGGTGATCTATCTGTACCTCGGTCGCTTGGCGGCGCGGTTCCGTCGCGACCCCCAGCCGGATGCCACGCCATGAACCTGTCTGAGCCGTTTATCCGTCGGCCGGTCGCGACGTCGCTGCTATCGGCGGCGATCCTCATCGCCGGTCTGGCTGCCTATACCCGGCTGCCGGTGGCGCCGCTGCCGCGCATCGACTATCCGACGCTGCAGGTCAACGCCAGCCTGCCGGGAGCCAGTCCCGAGACCATGGCCTCGGCCGTCGCCGCGCCGCTGGAGCGTCGCTTTGGTCGCATCGCCGGGCTGACCGAGATCACCTCGGCAAGCTCGCTGGGGCAGACGTCGCTGACGCTGCAGTTTGATCTCGATCGCGATGTCGATGCGGCGGCGCGCGATGTGCAAGCGGCGATCAACGCGGCGGGCGGCGATCTGCCCAGCAACCTGCCGACGCGGCCTAAGTTCAGCAAGGTCAATCCCTCGGACGCGCCGATCCTCATCCTGTCGCTGACGTCCGAGACGCTGCCGCTTTCGCAGGTCTTTGACACCGCCACCAGCATCCTGGCCCAGAAGATCTCGCAGGTGTCGGGCGTGGGTCAGGTCTTCGTCGGTGGCGGGCAGCAGCCCGCGGTGCGCGTGCAGGTCGATCCCGACGCGCTGGCCGGGGTTGGGCTGGGGCTCTCGGATGTGCGGGCGCTGCTCGCTGGCAGCACGGTGAACCAGCCCAAGGGCGCGCTATCGGGGGACACGCAGCAGCGGGTGCTGACCGCCAACGATCAGCTGATGGGGGCCGAGAGCTATCGCTCGCTGATTCTTAGCTATCGCAGTGGGGCGGCGGTGCGCCTGCGCGATGTCGCGAACGTCATCGACGACGTCGAGAACAATCGCAGCGCAGCGTGGTCCAGCGGCAAGCGCGCCGTGCTGCTGATCATCCGTCGTCAGCCGGGCGCCAACATCATCGAGGTCATCGATCGCGTAAAGGCGCTCTTGCCCACGCTGACCGGATCGATCTCGCCGGCGATTGCCATCCAGGTCGCGCTCGATCGCAGCCAGACCATCCGCGCCTCAGTGGCCGAGGTCGAAGCGACGCTGTTTCTATCGGTGATCTTGGTCGTGCTGGTGGTCTTTCTGTTCCTGCGCAGCGCGCGCGCGACGGCGATTCCCAGCGTCGCGGTGCCGATGTCGGTGATTGGCACGTTTGGCGTCATGTACCTGTGCGACTACAGCCTGAACAACCTGTCGCTGATGGCGCTGACCATCTCGACCGGCTTTGTCGTCGATGACGCCATCGTCGTCACCGAAAACGTGGCGCGCTACATCGAGGCCGGCGTGCCGCCGCTACAAGCGACGCTGCGCGGGGCGCGCCAGATCGGCTTTACGATCCTTTCGATCACGCTGTCGCTTTTGGCGGTGTTCATTCCCATCCTGCTGATGCAGGGCATCGTCGGGCGGCTGTTTCGCGAGTTCGCGGTGACGCTGAGCACCGCGGTGGCGTTTTCGGCGGTGGTGTCGCTGACGCTGACGCCGATGATGTGCGCCCGCCTGCTGCGTCGCGAAAAGACGGCGCACTCGCAAGGCTGGCTGGCCCGCACGCTGGAGCGAGGCTTTGCGGCGCTCTTGCACCTGTACGATGTCGGGCTGGTCTGGGTGCTGCGACATCAGCGGGCGATGCTGGCCCTGACGCTGGGAACGGTGGGGCTGAGCGTGTACCTGTTCTACGTCGTGCCCAAGGGGCTGTTCCCGCAGCAGGACACCGGCCAGCTAGTCGGCTTTGCGGAAGCGGCGCAGGACATCTCGTTCCCGGCGATGCGCGATCGGCAGGTGGC
>DAORCZ010001434.1:0-1974 GCA_035345735.1 Pseudomonadota bacterium
GGCGCAACCTGCTGCACCTGTGCTTCCCCATGGCCGGCCACAGCGAGTCGGCCTGGGGGACGCGGCTGCACCTGCCGCTGCAGTTCCTGAACGGCGCCGTGGCCAGGGCCTACCGCGTCAGCCACCCGGTGCTGGGCGACCAGCCGTTCGGGTTTGGCCGCGACCAGCCCTTCGGGCGCGCGTAGCGGGGCCCGCCCTCGTCATCCTTCTCTGAAGCGGCTCCCCCGCGTCAAGTGGATTCGGGGGAGTCCGCTTGGCGGGGCCCTGGAGGCGGGAGGGGCGACGAGGGCCGTTGAGGGGGGGCGGGCTGGGAGGGTGGTCGAGGCGTGCGCTGCAGGTGGCTTCACCCTTCTCTTCGCGCTCGTGAGTGGCGGATCGAGCCGCCGGCGCACAGTGGGTCTGTTCGATGGCGCGGGGCGCAATCTGAGCGACGGCCCTTCGTGCGGACGGGCCAAGGATGACGGCGCGCTCACCGGCCTTGTTTCCACTGCAGAAGCCTCGAATCCCACCGTATCTGTTCCTGTTCCGAAGCGATCCGTTTGTCCGTTAGGCGGCCTTGCGGCGGGGGCGGTGGTGCGAGCCGATGCGGGTCGGGTCGAAGGGGCGGTTGTCACGCAGCATGGCGTAGAGGATGCCCGCCAGCCTGCGAGCCAGGGCCACGACAGCGACTTTCGGGCCGCGGCGCTGGGCGATGCCCTGGGCCCAGCGCTGGAGCTCGAGGCACTGGGGGTCGTGGCGGCGCAGGATGGACCAGGCCGCCTCGACCAGCAGGTAGCGGACGCGCGAGTCGCCACGCTTGGTGATGCCGCCCTGGATGCGCTTCTCGCTCGAGGTCCACTCGCTGGGGACCGCGCCGAGGTAGCTCTCGAGCTTGTGGGCCTTGGGGAAGCGCGCCACATCGTCGACCAGCGCCATGAAGGCCACGGACGTCTGGGCCCCCACGCCCGGGGCCGACTGGAGCAGCTCCACGCGCGGGTCGGACCGCCCCTGCTGGGCCATCTGCCGGTCGATCTGGGCGAGCTGCTCGTTGATCTTCGGCATCAGGCTCAGCAGGGGCTGGATCAGGTCCTTCAGGCTGGCCGGCAGCTCCAGCTCCTCGACCCGTTTCAGGAAGCTCTCGCCGCTCCCGCTGCGGAGCTTGAATCCGTGCCGGCGCAGCTGCGCCCGCACCAGGTTGATGAAGCCCGTGCGGGTCTTGATCAAGCCGTCGCGCACCGACAGCAGGCCCATGATCCGGGCCTGTTCGGCCGAGCGCCTGTGACTCCGCCGGAAGATCCCCAGCCGGTTCGCGTCCAGCAGCGCCGCGGCGTCCCGATAGTCGGTCTTGATCTTGCGGTTCCGCTCCCCGTACATCGGCGCGTAGTTCGGGTCGGCCACCACCACCTCGTGCCCCAGCCCCTCCAGCAGCTGAGCCACCCACTCCGAGTCCGTGCTGGCCTCGATCAGCACCCGGCACTTCGGGCGTCCCTCGAAGAGCCGGATCAGCATCGCCGGCTCGAGGCGAAAGCGCGTCCACTGCTTCACGCCAGCGGAATTGAACTCGGCCAAAACACTGTTCGGTCGACCAAGGTCTATGGCAACATGTTCCATGGCTAGCCCTTGTTTGCGCCCTAGAGCGCGTGTTTCTCTTGTGGGACAAGAATGTCACCACGCGAGGGCTAGCCGCTTCATCCCATCTGAGCGACACCGTCCGGATCGGAAGCGAAGGATCTGCCGGGTCGTACAGCCCGAGAGATCCTTCGTCGCCGATCTGGACGGCGGCGACTCAGGATGACGAGGACGCGCGTTCGCCTCGCCGACCGCACCGTTGCGGTCCGGACTCAGGACGACGGAGAAACCAGCGACTCGAACAGGCGCCGATAGCGCTCGACGTGACCGTCGAAGTCGAACTGATGCAGCGCCGTCTCGCGGGCGGCGGCGCCGAGGCGGGCGCGCAGGCCAGGGTCGGCCGCGAGCCGGGCCAGCGCCTCGGCC
>DAORCZ010001435.1:0-1970 GCA_035345735.1 Pseudomonadota bacterium
AGCCTGCGCGATGCGATCGCCGAGTCCGGCGAGACGCCGATCGACAGCCAGCGCGCCGCGCTGAGTCTGGACCTGGAAGATCGGCGGTATCTCGGTCGGGAATTTCTGACCTGGCTCATCTATCACTCCGACGATGAGAGCGGCGGCGGCCACTTCGCCGAGAGCGAGCTCGGTGATGAGTTTCGCATCGTGGTCGGTGAACGCGTGGTGCTCAAGGCCTTGGGCGAAGGGGCGGGCGAGATCACAGCCCGTGGGGTCGCGCCGGCGATGACCCCTGATGTGCGCTATGCCGTCGCGGGCGGCCTGACCGTGCGCGAGGTCGATCTGCTCTTCCTGCGCGGTGGTCGTGGTCGCGGCGACAACGGGGGCGAGCAGATCTGGCAGGCGGCGGTCAGCGCCGAGGGCTTCGATCTGCGTCGCGTCAAGCTGCCGGCCCTGCTCAGCGAAGAGGACAGCGAGCAGCTGAACGAGCGCGTCGAACTGATCGATCAGCTCGATGCCATGCTGCGGGCGGCGTTTCAGACGTTTCTGTCGCTGCGGCTGTCGGACAAGTGGCGCAACGAAGAGCTGCCGGCGATGCGTGCTTGGCTGGCGCGCTCGATCCTGGATGAGGGGCAACTGGCCAGCCTGGGTCAGTCGGGCGAGCCCGCTGCCAAGACGGGCTCGCGGCGGGCCGGCAAGCGCGGCTAAGCCGCCGACAGCCCCTGCTCGCAATGTTCTAACGAGGGAAAAGGGAGGCGTGGATGTCCGGCAAGTTTGTGCCCATGACCGAGGAGCTGCAGGAGTACGTGACCTGTCACTCGACGCGACGCGACGCGGTGCTGGCGGCGCTGGCCGAGGAGACGGCCCGGCTGGGCCCGGCGCAGGTCATGCAGATTGCCGAGCTGCAGGGCAGCTTCATGAGCCTGCTCGTGCGAGCCATCGGGGCCCGGCGCGCCGTCGAGGTGGGCACCTTCACGGGCTACAGCGCGATCTGCATCGCCCGCGCCCTGCCGGAAGACGGCCAGCTCCTGTGCTGCGATGTCAGCCAGGAGTGGACCGACATCGCCCGTCGCTACTTCGACCAGGCTGGTGTGGCGCGCAAGATCGATCTGCGCATTGCTCCGGCGCTGGAGACCTTGGGGGCGCTGCCGAACCATCAGCCGCTCTTCGACTTCGGCTTCATCGATGCCGACAAGCGCAACCAGGGCAACTACTACGAGGCGATCATCTCGCGCCTGCGGCCCGGCGGCATCCTGTGTGTCGATAACGTGCTGCGCGACGGTCGCGTCGTCGATCCGCGTGAGAACGACCCCGATCTGCAGGCGGTGCGCGCGCTCAACGATGCGCTGCCGAAGGACCCCCGAGTCGAGGTGGTCATGCTGCCGATCGCGGATGGCCTCACGATCATCCGCAAAAAGTAGCGGATGTGATAAAACGCGCCGCGTGCGTCCCCTCGTCATCGGCGTCGCCGGCGGAACCGGCTCAGGCAAGTCCACCATCGCAGCCAAGATCGTAGAAGGGCTGCCAGTGGGCACAGTGGCGGTGCTCGATCACGACAGCTACTACCGCGATCGCTCCGATATGGCGCAGACCGCGCGAGAGCAGCTGAACTACGATCACCCCGACTCGCTGGAGACCTCGCTGCTGGTGCAGCACCTGCGGTCGCTCCGGGCGGGGCAGGCGATCGACATGCCGGTCTACGATTTCAAGGCGCATGCGCGCCTGCCGCTGCGTCGCCACGTCGAGCCGGCGCCGTTCATCATCGTCGAAGGCATCCTGCTATTCGTCGAGCATGAGCTGCGCGAGCTCTTGGATATCAAGCTGTTCGTCGATACCGATGCGGATATCCGGGTGTTGCGTCGCGTGCGCCGCGACATCGAGCACCGCGGTCGTAGCTTTCAGTCGGTGCGCGAGCAGTACTACAAGAGCGTGCGGCCGATGCACCTGCAGTTCGTCGAGCCTTCGAAGCGCTGGGCGGATCTGATCAT
>DAORCZ010001436.1:0-1968 GCA_035345735.1 Pseudomonadota bacterium
GAGGATGTTGTCGCGGGCGCGCTGACGTCGTCCAACCGTGATGACGTCCGGGTGCTGGCAGAGCAACAGAAGCTCTGGCAAGCGCTCACGCAGCACCGCATCGACTAGCTGAAGCTGCAGTCGCCAGGCCTCGCCATACTCGACCAGACCCAGGTACACGGCCCGCCCCCCGGCGGGTGCCAAATCAGGCACATGCAGGCACTCATCGACGGGGAACGGCGGCGCGGCGGGAAGCATGCGCGCATTATAGCCACAAGGCGGGCCGCACAGCCGTCCCCAGCGACGGCAATCGACTTACGCTGCGCGACGACGGCGGCGGGCCGCGATCAGGCCCACCAGATACAGCACGGCGGCTCCCGCTGACGCGCCCGTGGCGCCGCCGGGGATGGTGCTGCAGCCGGTGCGACGGGTGATGGGCCCATCGTCGCCCATCGGCATATCGTCCATCATCGTGTCGTCGGGCGGCGGCGGAATCCAGTCGCAGGTGCCTTCCCACGGCAGGCAGCGCGTACCCGACGGGCAGGTGATGAAGCGGCAGGGATCGTCGGCGCACTTGCCGGCTCGGCAGGCGCTGGTGCCCTTGCACTGCTCGTCGGGAGCCATCATGCCGCACAGCGGATCACGCACGCAGTGCTTGACGCTGGAGTCGCAGACCGTGCCCGCCGGGCAAGCGCTGGGGCAGGGATCGTTGGCGCACGAGCCCATCAAGCAACGCGTGCCGCGCGGGCAGGGCTTGGTGCAGGCCTTGATGCAGGTGGCAGCCGACTTTCCGTCGGTGTAGCAGTACTGATCTTTGGGGCAGACGACGCCGGCGCAGGGGTTCTGGGTGCACTCGCCGCCGACGCAGATGTCGCCCGGGGTCTTGCAGCCGTTGCTGTAGCAGGTGTCATCGCAGAAGCCACCCATGCCGACGTCGCCACCCCCACCGATGATCTTTACGATCTCGGCGAGCGCGGTGTTGAGGTCGGCGGCGTTATCGGCCTTGTAGAACTTCTCAGCGGTCGCCGCCGGCTTGCCACCAGCAACGGCCATCTGCGTCAGGCACTGCTGTTCGCTGGCACCGAGTCCACCGCCGAAACCGACGACGAAGGTGTAGACGGGCGGGGTGGCTTTGACGCCGTTCTCAAGCTGCATGACCGTGCCAGCGCAGGTATCGATCGTGCCGCAGCCGGGGCCACCGTCGGTGATCAGGATGGCGAACTGCTCGCGATCGGGCTCGCGCAGCGACTTCAGACCCAGGGCATGCTGCATCGCACTCGCCGACGGCGTGCTGCCGCTAGGGCCAGTACGGTTCATGCCGGTCTGGATCGTCATCTTCGATTTGTACTTCGGCTCGGTCACGAGCTCAGCATCGCAGCCGGTGTTGGGGAAGATCGACATGCCGATCGGGAACTTGCCGTCGTACTTGTCGAGCACGGCGTTGACCGCGTCCTTGGCCACATCCCAGCGCGACTTGGTGCCGCTGGCCGTCGACATCGATCCTGAGCGATCGAGGACGACATGAACATTGGGGCACTTGGCGGCCTGCGCCGTCGAGGAGAGGGCGGACATTCCCGCCCACGAGGTGCACAGCGTAAGCAGCAGGGTTTTCAAGCTAAGCGAGGCGCGCGACATCCGCATGATTCGACTCCGTCTGTGACGAGGAAATTGGGCAGACTACAGCACATAAGGCGCAGCCCTGGGTAGTTGTTTTCTAGCGAATTCATTGCTGTTTTTGGCGGCCTCTGCGCTGTCAAGAAAATGGCCTTTTTTGGCCTTGCACCGAGCGGCAGCGCTGCGCCACACTTCGCCGATAGAGGGCTAGAGAATGAAACAGGTCGCGTCGGCTGTCGTGCAGCGCCGAAGACTCCTACCTAGTGGGACCGCTAAGCAGATCGGAGCGTCTAAAAAACGCGCCTCGATCAACCCGCCCAGCACGCCGACCCTTGCGACCTTGGTCGAGACCTCTGACAAACCTGGCTCGACCGA
>DAORCZ010001437.1:0-1965 GCA_035345735.1 Pseudomonadota bacterium
GTCAGGCCAAAGCCCGGCAGATCGAAGCGAATGACGCGCCGCTCGCGCTTGAGGACCTCGGTCCAGCCGTCCCAGGTGTGCAAGCTCGACGAGGTGCCGTGGATGAGCACGATGGGCAGCGGGGCCTCGCCACCTGCGGGCGGCGGAGCAGTCGGTCCCTCATCACGCAGGTGAACCTGCAGACCGGCGACCGAAACAAACTGCGAAGGCGGCTGGGCCCAGCGCGGGCTGAGCGCCGACACCGGCTGATCCGGCGCCCAGGTCAGCGCCACCCCCAGACCCAAGAGAAGTAACAGCACCAGCAGGGCGCGACCGAGCCACTTTGCGACAGGCAGCTTGAGCGTGTTCATAACTCCGCACTTTAACGAAAGCTGGAGTCGGCGAGGGCAGGAACGATGAGCCCGCGCCGCATGCGATGATGGGGATTCGTCAAAAAAGGGGGTGATCGATGCACACCATGGGCACGCGTCGCAGAACGCAGGGTGGGGCGCTGCTGAGCGCTCTTTTCACCGTCTTTTCGCTATCAGCCTGCAGTAGCGCCTCGACGAATGCCGACAACGCAGACGGCGGGACCGATGGCGGAGGGATGCTGCAGCCGCCCGCTTCGCCGGGCGATGGCCACGTCTTGGATGCTGTGAACAGCGCGCTCTCGACGACGCAGGGCTCGCTCAAGGGCCGCACCTGGAGCCTCAGCACCACCAACCTGTTGAATGAAGACTGGCTGCTGCAGACGCCCCCGACAAGCACCTGGGGCATGCCTTATGCGCAGCTTGCGCAGCCGGCCGCCTGCACTGGCGCGGGCTGCAATGCCGACTTCAAGCTGCGCATCTGCCAAAGCCAGAGCGACTGCACCGGCGGCGGCACCTGCACCGCGGTCGCGGCGACGGTAAAGGCGCCCGGACAAGCGCCGCAGATGCTGTGCGTTGGGCACTCGGATCAGCTCTACGACGCGATGTACAAGGTCATGGTCAGCGCCGAGCGCTACGTCGACGTCACCAGCCTGCTGCCCCCCGATGGACGCTTCGAGGCGGCGATGCGCAACGCCGTGACGTACCTCGGCAAGACCGGGCGCTCGCTGCTCGTCCGCTTCATCTTTGGCAACTATCCCTACACTGGCGGCACCGTCGACACCAAGGCCGTGTTGCAGAGCCTGACCCGCGATGCCGGCGCGACCTCGACGGCCCAGGTATTTGTCGGCACCTATCGATCGAGCAACGTGCCGCCCTCGTGGAATCACTCGAAGATCGTGGCGGCCGACGGCAAGCTGGCCATCGTCGGGGGGCACAACCTGTGGGATGGCCACTACCTGGGCAAGAACCCGGTGCACGATGTCTCGATGCGGGTGCGCGGGCCGGCGGCGATCGACGCGCACCTGTTTGCCAACGAGCAGTGGCGCTACACCTGCAGCACCATGACCTTCACCTACTGCTTCGTCACCGGTTCGGTGTGCGCGCATGGGTTTACCGCCGGCAGCATCAACAACATCTGCCCGCCGCAGGTCGACAAGAATCAGCTCACGTCGGAACCGGCCGGCGACACCCGCGTGCTGGGCATGGGGCGGCTGGCCTACATCGATGCGGGCAACATGTCGAACAGCAGCGACACCGGCTTTATCGCCATGCTGTCGTCGGCGAAGAGCTCGATCAAGATCGCGCAGCAGGACATCGGGCCGCCGCGCGTGCCGCTTTTGGGTATTCCCGCCGGAAGCTGGCCCGAGCCGCTGTTTCGCGAGCTAGGCGCGGCGATGGTGCGCGGCGTCGATGTCTACATCGTGGTCAGCAACAAGGACTCGGTGGCGGGTGGCCTGGATGCCAACACCGCGGGTTACAGCAACGGCTGGACGCCGGAAGAAGTCGCGACCAAGCTGCGCGACAGCGTCGTCGCGAACCCTCCACCCGGGGCGCCCACGGGGCAGGCGCTGCGCGATCTGCTGTGCCAGAAGCTGCACCTGGCGCCGCTGCGTTT
>DAORCZ010001438.1:0-1965 GCA_035345735.1 Pseudomonadota bacterium
CAAGAGCTCGCCGCGGGTGAAGGCGGCCGGCACCCCGCCATCGACGGGCAGGGGCACCTCGGCAAAGGTCGCGGTGGGTAAGCGCGGTGCCGAAGGTGGCTCGGGCAGGCGCAGGGCGCGGGCGCCCCGCAGCATCGGCCGCACATAGCCCGACGGCGTGTGACGCGCGCTGGGCTCTAGGAAGAGCAGCGGCTGGCCGCCCGGACCACGACCGGGCGCCACGGCGATCAGCGGCTCGGTGTACGAGGTCAGATCGGGCAGCGGACCTTCGAGCTGCGGCGCGTTCTTCGGCCGCACCAGCCACAGCTCAGCGGGAATTCCGCTGGCCTGTAGCAGCGCCAAGAGCAGCGTGTCACGACGACCCTCGCGACGGGCCAGGATCGACGTCGCCGGCTCATCCAGCGAGCCGCCTGAGCTGCCCTCGCGGATGCTCTTGCGCACCCAGGCATCCAGCAACAGCGCCCGCCGCACCATCTGCAAGAGCGGCTCGCCGCCGCTTGGGGTCGGACTGGCCTCGACCTCGGCGGTGCGCAGCGCTGGACCGGCGAGGGCCAGGGCTTGCCCGCGCACATCGCGGCCGATAAACAGCGTGCGCACGCGCCGTTCACGCAAGAAGTTGACGTAGTGCGCGAACGACAGGCCACCACCGACGCGCACCGACGGCATCCATTCGTCGATCACGGCGTCCGAAAGCGGCGGTTCGGGGCGCAGGCGAGGCACATGCTGACGCTGCCAGGTGTGCAGCTTCAGCCCATCTTGCATGGTCACTTGCGCCACCGGCACATCGCGGATCGAGCCATCGCCCCCCGGCTTGACCGGCCCGCGCACGTCGATCTGCAGCGGCAGATCGGGGGGGACGGCCAGCAGATACTCGCTGCGATCGAGCGGCGCATCGTTCGACGCGAAGTAGAAGCGCTCGGCCAGAAAAGCGCGCGGAAAGCCGGCGATCGGGGCGGCGCGATCGATGTACTCGAACTCGACGAAGTCACCGACTTCCAGATCCGGGGCCGAGATGGTGTCTTTTTCCGGGATCGACTCCGGCTCGCGGGTGCTGCCATCGGCCTTGATGGTGCGCAGCGCCAGGACCTCGGCGCCCTCGGGAATGTGCACCTCGCCGAACTTGCCCAGGCCGTCTTTGGTCAGCACGCGGATGATGTTGTGGGTCAGGGTCAGGCGGGCGGCATTGGGCAGCACCCGCACCACCGTGCGATCGAGCAGGATGACGGCCGGCTCGCCCCCAAAGGTCTCAGCGGCGCTGCTCTTCATGAACTCGGCGATGACCTTTTGGCCGTCGATGCGATAGGCGTCCATCAGGCCCGGCTCACCCAGCGCCAACAGGGCCCGCTGCAGCTCTGCCGACTCGGGCTGCAGCGTTGTGCCGATGCGCAGCGTCGCGGCCGCGGCCTCTTTGGCGCCCAGCTCGATCTGCAGGTTGGCGAGCTCGATGCGGTGGCTGATGTTGCGCGGTGAGCGGCTGACCAGCGCCTGCCGCAGCCGCAGGGCTCGCTCGCGATCGCCGGACCCGCGCCGCGCTTGCAGCAGCCGCGCCATCGCCGCTTGGGTATCGTCGTTTTCTGGCTCTAAGGCCAGCAGGCGCTCGTACTCGGCCAGCGCTTCGTTCAGCTGACCGGCGTCGTAGAGCTCCTCCGCCAGACGATCGCTGTAGGGATTGCAGGCGCTCAGCCGACGGGCGGCATCCAGCACCCCGGCGACATCGCCGCGCTCGCGCCGCAGATCGATGAGCGCTTCCAGGACCGGGCAGCCGCTCGGCGCTAGGCGCGCCGCGTCATCGAGAGCCCGCTCGGCCTCGACCTGCCACTGCCGGGCCTTGAGCACGCGGTAGTAAAGCAGCTGCACCTGATAGCTCTTGAGGCGAGCAGCGCTCATCCCCCCGGGCGTGGCGTCGAGCAGCTCTTGCGCTTGGTCGGCGTGATCGTCCTGCAAGAGCAGCGTGGCCAGCGACAG
>DAORCZ010001439.1:0-1961 GCA_035345735.1 Pseudomonadota bacterium
GCCGTGCAGCCCGGTCGAGTTGAGGGCGTTTGCAGCTTAATATGTAAACACCTTGTTAGGGGGTAGGGGGGATGCGGCGGAGGGCGTCGCGGGCGACTGGGTGTTGGGGTTCGAAGGAGAGGAGTTCTTGCAGGCGCTGGCGGGCGAGGGCGGGGCGGCCCGTGCGGGCGTAGATTTCGGCGAGGGCGAGGAGAGCGTCGGTGTAGTAGGGGACGCGATCGACGGCTTGTTCTAGCCGGGTTGCGGCGGCGCTGGGGTCGCCTTGGCGCATGGCGAGCAGGCCGAGGACGTAGTGGGGCATCAGCAGGCCGCGCTCGATGGGATCGCGGGCCATCTTGCGCAGGGGGGCTTCGGCGCGGGGATCGCTGGCCATGGCGAGTGCGAGTGCGGCCTCCAGTCGCACCATGCGTGAGCGGTCTTGTAGGAGTGGCGCGATGTGATCGCCGGCTCGTCGATCGTGCAGCCCGCCCAGCCCTTCGAGCGCGCGGGTGCGCACCAGCGAGGATGGATCGGAAAGAAGCGGCAGCAGGACATCGAATGCGCTCTTGGGGAATCGCTGGGCGAAGAGCTGGGCACAGGCGGCGCGCAGGCTGGGGGCTTCCGTGCGATCGGCGAGTACGGCGCGCAGCGCGGCCTCGCTTCCCGGGGCGGTCTTTTCGTCGATGGCATCGGCGAGCCGCAGCCGTCGGGCTTGCCGTCGGGCGGCCCCAGGCCACAGGCGGGCCAGCGAATCGGCGAGCTGGTTCGGGGTCTCTTGGCCATGACAGCGGCGACACGCGCTGGGCACGGCATGGCGCGCTTCGTTCTGCGGCACGGGCACATCGATCGAGTGGTCGGCAAACGCATCGAGTACGCCGCTGACCACCTTGGGCATGTGACAGCTGACACAGCTCTGCGCGATGGCTGACTTGTGCTGACTGTGTCGGGCGCGGGCGGGTGCGGTGGCGAGCTTGCGATGACAGCGCAGGCAGCCGGCGTCGGCGGCGTGGGTCCCAGGGGGAAGCTCGTCCTCGCCGTGCGTGGCGTGGGGCGCGGTGTGGCAGTCAAGACAGGTGGCGCCGCCGCGCTGATAGCAGCGGGACTGCAGCAGGGCCTGTACTTCGAAGCTGCTAGACGATGGGCGCCCGTCGGCAAAGAACTCGCCGGAGCGCGCCTTGCCGTTGGTCAGGACGAGCGGCAAATAGAGCTCGCCGTAGTCGTCGCCGGGGCGGAAGTGGTGCTCGGCGTCGAGGATCGGGAAGACTGGCTGGCGGGGGCCGTGGCACTGGGCGCAGATGGCAAAGGCCTGCGCCTTGCCGCCCCGGCTGCGATGCAGCTTGCCGGGCGAGACGATGTCAGCGGGCGACTTGCTCTCGGCGTGCGCTGCGCCTGGGCCATGGCAGCTCTCGCAGCCGACGCCGGCGTCGGCGAAGCCGGTGCGGAAGTGCTGACTCTGGCGGTCGAAGCTCACGTTCAAGCCGGTGGTGTGGCAGTCCAGGCACTCGTGATTGGCGTTGCGGCGAAAGCGCGTCCAGAAGAACGGATGCTGCGCGCTGACCTGGCCCTGCTTGCGCTCGTTGTAGTCGACCCAGGCGCCCGAGGTGACGTGGTAGTAGACCGGCAGGACCTGCCAGCGTCCGTCGGGCAGGATGGCGATGCTGTCCTGCATGCGCTTGCCGCCGATGACGAAGGACACCGGCACATCGCGCAGGGTGCCGGTCTCGTCGCGGGTGGTCATGAAGTAGCCGGACGGGTCGCGGTGCATCCAGGCCTCGCTGGAGGCGCTGACGAAGTGGGCCTCGTCGAAGCGGCCACGCACAGCAGCGGCGCGACCATCGGTTGCTAGCTGCACGGGAGCGAGTGCTCGCGCATGCCAGTCGCTCTGCCAGGCGCTGTGCTTCGCCGGGTGGCAGGAGGCGCAGACCTCGGAGCCGACGTATCCCGGCGCCGCTTTTAGGGGAGGGTCGGTCGCGGTCGGCCAG
>DAORCZ010001440.1:0-1959 GCA_035345735.1 Pseudomonadota bacterium
TATCCGGCCGCCGCGCTTCGGCCAGAAAGATGTTCTCTGGCTTCAGGTCGCGGTGCACGATGCCGGCGGCGTGGGCTGCGGCCAGGGCGTGGCAGAGCTGCTTGAAGATCTCTTGCACTTCGGGGGGCGGTAGGGCGCCGCGGCGCTCCAGCACGGTGTCGAGATCGGCGCCTTCGAGGAGCTCCATCGCCATCCAGGGGTAGCCGGTGGCGCCATCGACGCCGGCCGCCACAACCTGGACGACGTGGTCGCTGGCGATGCGAGCACCGATGCGGGACTCCTGCTCGAAGCGTTTGCGCATGATGGGATCGCGCACTAGCTGCGGCTGCATCAGCTTGAGCGCCCGCGGCGCTCCTACGCTGAGCTGCTCGGCGACGTACACGGCGCCCATACCGCCCTCTTTGAGGGCGCGCTGCACGCGAAAATCTTCGGCGAAGACCGATCCCGGTTGCAGATAAATGGCTGTCATAAGTGAGCTCCCATCCCAGTTCAAAGTCGGATGAGCCCGGGGCGGAAGGCGCCCCGTTGGCTCGCGCTGCCGAGAGCGACAGCAAGCCGAGTGCCGATCGCTGCAGCGTGCGTAAGTCGGCGAAGAGACACAAGACGCTCCCGGCCAAGCCGGATCGCGGATGTGGCTGGGCGGCCGGCCTAGCCCATGGGCATGCGGCAAGCGGCCATGGGCCGTCGTCGGCTACGGCAGCGGAGGGAGGCCCGCCTGGGCCCAGATGGCCTCGGCCGATAGACCCTGCGCACGCAGGCTACGCAGCGAGGGCGAGCCGCGGCGCTTGGCCAGGCGATCGCCGTGTGCGTCGGTGAGCAGGGGATGGTGCGCGTAGGTAGGCTCAGGCCAGCCGAGCACGACCTGCAGGACGCGATGCAGGTGGGTGGCGTGGAATAGATCCTCGCCCCGCGTCACCAGGCTGACGCCCTGAAGCTGGTCGTCGTGCGTGACCGCGATGTGGTAGCTGGCGCGGATCTCCTTGCGGCCAAGGACCACGTCGCCCAGGTGGTGCAAGGTGACAGGAACGTGGCCAAAGCGCTGATCGAAAAAAGCGAGCGGTCCCCCGACGAGGGCTTCGGCCTGCGTCTGTGCCTGGCGGCTGTCGAGGCGCAGGGCATAGCTCTTGCCTTCGCCGAGCCGCGCGGCGACCTGCTCGGGCGAGAGACGGCGGCAGGTCCCGGGATAGAGCGCGCCGACCTGGGGCGCTGGCAGTCCGGCGGGCAGCGGGCTGGGGAGAGCGAGCTCGTGGGGGGCGGAAGCGGCGGCGGTGATCTCGGCGGCGATGTCGGCGCGAGTACAGAAGCAGGGATAAAGCAGACCGGCGGCACTGAGCCGATCGAGCGCGGCGCTGTACTGCGGCAGATGCTGTGACTGCACGCGCACCTCGCCATCCCAGCGCAGCCCCAGGAACTGCAGATCGTCGAGGAGGGCCGCCGTAAACTCTGGCCGGCAGCGCGTGCCATCGATGTCTTCGATGCGCAGAAGAAAGCGGCCACCCGTCGTGCGCGCCGCGGCATAGGCCTGCCGGGCCGAGAACGCATGACCCAGGTGCAGGTAGCCCGTCGGCGAAGGAGCAAAGCGGGTAACGACAGGAGGCGAGGGGGGATTCGGCGAAGCGGGGGACGACATCAGCGGGGTGGAGGAGCGGGGGCGCCGAATGGGAACGCCAGGTGGGAACGACAACCCCGAGCGAGGCTAGGTCTCGGCCGCGGCCTTGTCTTCGCTCTTGCGGTCGGTGGCCTCGTCGGCTTCGTCGGGATTGCGCGGCTTGAGACGATCGCGACCGCTGATGCGACGGACGACCGCCCCGACCAGCGTGCCGCCGATGCCTCCGGTCACCGCGGCGAGCAGCAGGGCATCCAGGGCCGGCGACACCAAGCGGCTGGCGGTGGCGTTTTTCTGGAACCAGTACGAGAAGATCAGCGTCGAGGCCGAGGCCATGATGAGGTGCGTCTTGG
>DAORCZ010001441.1:0-1957 GCA_035345735.1 Pseudomonadota bacterium
TCAGCGAAGTGACCAGCGGCACCGCACCGACCGATCCCAACCTGCAGTGGAATGCCACCTGGCTGCAGAAGACGAGCAGCGACTTCCTCGGCTGGCGACGTCGCGGCATCAGCGTGCGCACGGCGGAGAGCGGCACCGTCGAGGTGAAGATGCTGCCCTCGCCGACTCCGCTGGAGTGCCCTGGCGAAGACATCGATGGCGGAGCCGCGGGGTTCGATAGTCACAGCGGATTTTGCAGCGGACAGGAGCCGATGACGTCGGGCCTACCCGCGGATGTCCGCTACTACAGCGGCGCACCGTTTTTCTACAGCACGCTGTATTCGCCCGAGGTTCGCGTCCCGGGGACGATGGATCATCTGATTCCGTCGTGGCACGCCACCACGCCGGCCGGCACCTGGATTCAGCTACACGTCCGCGCCAAGCTAGAGACCGGCTGGAGTCCCTGGTATCGCCTGCCGATCTGGTCCAGCGACCCCGCGACGATCAAGCGCCACAGCGTCAAGCTCCCCAGCGATGCCACGGGCGGCGTCGATGTCGATACCTTCTTCCTCAAGAGTCCGCTGACGGCGAGCACCTATCAGCTCTCGGCGACGCTGTTTTCGACGAATCCGGCCGTGTCGCCGACCCTGCACATGGTGGCGGCGGCGGCCTCGCGCGATCAGAAGGGGTATCCGCAGAATCCGCCGGATCAGACGGTCTGGGGCCAGAACCTGCCGGTGCCGGGACGCTCGCAGGGGCTGCCGGAATACAAGGGCAAGGGCTACGGCGGCGGCGGCGAGGTGTGGTGCAGCCCGACCTCGACCAGCATGGTGCTGGAGTACTGGAGTCAGGTGCTGAATAACCCGAGCCTGAACCAGACGGTGCCCGATGCCGCGGCCGGCTGCTACGACTGGGTGTATGACGGCACCGGCAACTGGCCGTTTAATACCGCCTATGCCTCGTCGCTGGGCATGTTCGGCGTGATCACGCGGCTGTACTCGATGACCGAAGCCGAGGCGTGGATCAAGGCGGGGGTGCCGCTCATCATCAGCATCTCGTTTAAGGCGGGTGAGCTTCCCGGCGCCCCGATCAGCAAGACCAACGGACACCTGATTGTCGTGCGCGGCTTTGCCGCAAACGGCGATGTCCTGGTCAACGATCCCGCCGGTCGCGACAACGGCTCGGTCCAGTTCACCTATCCCCGCGCCGCGCTAGAAGCGGCCTGGACCCACTCGCACCGCACGACCTACATCATCCATCCGCCCGACTGGGGCAAGACGCACGCCCTGCCCGCGCTGTAGGCCCCGCTTCCTCGCCTCCCTCCCCTCTGCATACCCGGACAAAAACGGAACCTGTGACTCCGGAGTCACTTCCTACCATCCATTCCTAGTTAGAAAAAGGAATGTCGCGGTAGACGACTTCGGAAGCTAGCTGAGACTGCAAGATCGCCGCCCGCGACGCGCCGGACGGACCGACTGCCGGGCTGGCGCCTTCGGCCAACTGTTTTGGCGTGTACGGCCCTATCGCCGGGCTACCGCCGGCAGAAAATAGAGTCTGCCGAGCCCATACCGCCGCCGTCCTGCCGGTCTGTCGTCCTGCCGACTTTTGGCGCTGCGGCCGCCCTATGCAGAGAAGGAAGGTCCCATGCAGATCTCGAAGATCCTGGCTCTCTCGATTCCCCTTTTCGCCTTGCCGGCGCAGGCCAAGGACCCGGCGCTGGGGGCGACCACGTTTATCGCGTATGACGCCTTCCTAAGTCCGCAGCAGGAGGGCGATGAGGAGGATGTCGCGCCGAAGAACATCGAGCCCAAGAGCACGCCGCCGTTTACCCCCCGTGAACAACGCAAGTCGCGCGGCTACGGGCAGCTTCGCTTTGCCCGTGACCTGAGTCGCGCCTATGTCGATGTGCAGATCGCGGGACTCAACCCCGCCGACATCCTGATGTTCCACATTCACTGCGGCCCGCCTGGCTACCTGG
>DAORCZ010001442.1:0-1946 GCA_035345735.1 Pseudomonadota bacterium
CCATCGACGTGACCATCGTCGTGACAGCCCGAGCAGGCATACAGCGAGCGCTCGCCCGCGGCGACGTTGTGCGGCACGAGCGCGCGACTGAAAAACAGGATCTCGCCCTGCTCGCGCGGACTTGGCCGGCGGGGCTCGCCCACGACAACGCGCTCGATCTGGCCCTGCCGAGACAGCAGCGACACGGTATCGCTCAATCGATCGGCAGTGACCAGGCGCCCATCGGGCAAGAAGCTAACCGCGACGGGGTTGCTGCCCGTCGGGAACACCGGCCAATCGGGCTCGGCCAAGAGCGTGGACCAGCCCGGACCCGCAGCTCCATCCTCGCTGCCCGTCGGCTCGGCTAGGCTCGCTGGACCCGACAGCGATGACAAGCCGGCAAGGAGCAGATTGTCCGTCGCGGCACCGACGAGTGCCAGCTGACCACTGGCCGCATCGAAGGCCATGGCGTCGAGCTTGACCAGCGGCGTTCGGCGGTCGCTGAGATTGACCGCCTCACGCTGACCGGCGCCGGGATCGAAAAAGGGCGGACCCGCTGGATCTTCACGGGCTGGTAAGCCGAGCACCACGCTGTCCATGCCGGCGACGAATGGCGCGCTGCGATCGACCGCGCGATCTTCATGCGTCAAAAGGAGCAGCGTCTTTCGCCGGCCGGGCAGCAACAGCAAATCCTGCACCGGGGCCGCGGTGCGAATGCGCTGCACCCGCGCGCCGATCCGGCCATCGCGTGCGAGAGCCAGGACATCGAGGCTGTGTTCCAAGAAGTTGCTGACCAAGAGCAGCTCGTCTTCACGCGGCGAGCGCGGATCGGGAACGATGCGCAGCGCGCGCGGCGATAGCCCAGTGGTCAGCGTCTGTACGACCCCGCTTTCGACATCGAAGACCTGCACGCCCGAGAGCGCCGGCGTGCTTACCAAGATCCGGCCCGAGCGATGCACCTGCGCCTCGCGTAGACCGTGCACCGGCCCCGGCGGCAGGCGACGATAGCGCTCGGGGATGGGCAGGTTCTGCGGCCCGCGATGGACGACGCCCAGCGAAGGATCGTAGCGACAGACCACCAGGACATCGCCCGACGGCAAGAGCGCGAGCGCCTGCGGAAACGGCCCGCTGTCGATGCGCGCCACCATGCGCGCTGGGTGCGCCGCGACATCGATGGCCGCCACCTGATCGCGGGTCGACAGCGCGACATACAGCAGCTGATCCTGCGGGTTGTAAAGGACGGCGCGGGGGCGCGCATGGTCATCGGCGTAGAGCGGTGATTCGCCCCCCTCAGCAGCCGCTACGCGCACCGGTCCAGCGACGAGAAATAACAACATTCCAAGCAGAATCTGGCGCATCGGCGGCACGTTATCACGGCCCGGCTGCGCGTCGGCCGATCGCGCCCCGACATCGGTGATAGACTCGGCCGCCGTGAGCAGGGATGGCACACATCACCGCGACAATTCAGACAGCCCGCCGGGGTCGGCACGGACCTCGGCCACCGGCCTGGCGCGCGCGCTGCATCGCCGGGCGGCTCGCGGTGAGACCGGGGTACTGCTGATCGTCGTGGGGGATGAGGCGCCGCGTCGTCTCGATCTGCGCGAGGGCGAGGTCCATGGCATCGACGCCGGTCCCGACGCACCGGCCACGCCGGGCGCCCAGCTTCGCTATCTCCTGCGGCTGCGCGGACGGCCAGAATTTCTGCCCGGTGAGACGCTGAGCGTCCGCTTTTCAGTGCCGCCCTTTCGCCCCGATCTGAGCATTCGTCAGCACATCGATGCGCAGCAGATTCCTCACGAAGCGCTGCGCCGCAGCCTGGGGAACGAACCGATCGCAGTCGTCCTGCCGCCGCATGGCTCGTCGCTGCACGGCGAAGAGCAGGCCATCGTCAGCTACCTGGCCGCGGTACGCAGCGTGCCTGATCTGCTCAGTGAGGGAGCGCGCAGTCAGCTGTGGTCGCCGCTGCG
>DAORCZ010001443.1:0-1945 GCA_035345735.1 Pseudomonadota bacterium
CCGGCTCTTTGTGCTCCTGCTTCGCGGTGTCGATCCACTTGTCGATCTGGGTATCGGAGAAGCCCACGGTGTGCAGGGTCAGGGCGGCTCCGGCGGCACAGATCGACATCACCGCGAGGATCGTCCCCAGGCTGCTGCCCGGCGTCGGCGAGTCGGCAGCTGGCATCGGCAGGTACAGCGCCAGGCCGGCGTAGACGGCGTGGCTGAACAGGATCGCGCCGTACATGATGCGCTCGGACTGCAGCAGTCCGGCCGGGTTGGCTGTGACGGGGCGGTTAGAATCAGACGACATGCCGCTATTGTGCGGCGCTCAGGCGACTAGCGTAAATGGCGTTGCGGCAGGAGCGCGAAGCTCGTCGACCAGCGGGCCGGCGGCGATCAAAAGCTCGGGCACCTTGCCACGGCGGTCGGCCCGACTGTTGATGGCGCGGCTGGCCATGATCTGCTCGATGTGCAGGTCGTCGCCGCCGTAGATGTCGTAGATCAGGCTGGCCGACGAGTTCGACACCAGCACGTGCACGCCCCGCGCCCCCAGCCGTCGCACCAGCGCGCCTAGCTGGCGCTGCGCCGCTTCGTCGAAGCCGCCGCGGCTGTAGCTGGTAAACGACGCGGTGCGCGACAGCGGCGCATACGGCGGATCGAAGTAGACCAAGTCGTCGGGTTGCGCGTGCTGCTCTAGCTCGGCGAACGAGCCCTGTTCGATGGTGACCCCGCGCAGCGCCCGGCTGGCGGCGCGCAGATCGTTTTCGCGTAGGAAGCGCGGATTGGGATATCGGCCATAGGGGACATTGAAGTGTCCGGCGCGATTTTCGCGAAACAACCCATTGAAGCAGGTGCGGTTTAGATAAAGCAGTCGCGCCGCTCGCTGTACCGGATCAAGGGTCTCTGGTTGCTGGGCGCGGATTTCGTAATAAAAGTCCTCTTCATTACGAAACGTACCGAGCACAACGATCAGGGTTTCCACCCGGTCGCGGACGACTTGATAGGCATTCACCAGCTCGGGATTGATATCCGCCAAGCGGGCGCCATGCGACAAGCGGCCCTGGCCGCGCAGCGCGAAGAACAGCGCTCCGCCGCCGACAAACGGCTCGTGATAGCGACGGAACGACTGCGGCAGGCAGCGCAGCAGGGCCGGCAGCAACTGCCGCTTCCCGCCCGCCCATTTGACGAAGGGACGCGGGCCGATATCCGTAGAAACCGCTCCGGCAAGCCGCCGCCCTGACTTCCGCACAGTCGACGGACTAAATAGCGTGGCATCGCTAGGAACGGACTGGGTCCCCGATACGCGGCCCAATAGGCGACTTGATACCTCTAGAGGGTCGGTAACGGATTGCGCAGAGATCGGCACGAAAGAGATGCTGCCGCGCCAGGATCCAGCGGGCAAATTTTTTACCTATTTTTTCTGCCGAATGGATATAGGGCTACGGCTCGTCGGCGGGGGCTTCGGGGGCGCTGGCGGTTTTCTGGGTGAGGGCGATGTAGAAGGTGCCAAAGGTGACCCAGGGATAGATGATGGCCGTGAGGGGGACCAGGGTCGATGGCTTGAGGTGAATGGCGAGGACCAAGAGGGAGGTCGGGAGGCTGATGTACAGCAGGCGGCGGCTGACGAAGTAGCAGCTCATGAGACCGAGGGCGGCCATGCCCAAGAGCTCTTGCGGAAGGTGTTGGCTGCGGGGGATGCCGGCGTGATAGGAGGCCAGCCGCGTCGCCAGCATGTAGGCCGAACTGAGCGCGATCATGAAGAAGAACAGTCGGAAGCGGCGGTGGACGCGATAGCGCGCGTGGATCAGCCAGCCGATGACGGCCACGGGCAGGCAGGTGGTGAGCGTGATCAGGAGGAGCGGGCCCATGCTCTCGTTGACGCTGGGGGCCTCGATGATCCAGGCGAGGACGATGGCCAGGCCGACCACGATGCCGATGACCCCGACGGCGATGACGCTGTTGC
>DAORCZ010001444.1:0-1943 GCA_035345735.1 Pseudomonadota bacterium
GCTGCAGGAACAAGCCGTCTTGCAGCTTCGGCAGGATGCGCCGCGCCACGCCGCCGCCGATCACCACGCCGCCGGTAGCAAAGCTCTTGAGCGCCAGGTTACTGGCCTCGGCGCCGTAAAGCATGACGAAGCGCTCGACGGCACGGGCACACAGCGGGTCGCTGCCAGCCAGCGCCTGGGCTGAGATCACAGCCGGCGCCGCGGCTCCCGCCGCCGCGATCTCGGCGGCCACGGTCGGATTTACGCTCGCCGGCTCGCACGCAGCGAAGAACTCGTACAGCGTATGCAAGCCACCTCCGCAGAGGACACGCTCGACGCTGACATGCTCGGGATGACGGGCGTTGAGGAAGCGCAAGAGCTCGATCTCGACCTCATCGCGCACGGCAAAGTCGGTGTGTCCGCCCTCGGTGGCAACGATGGCTAGCGACGGGCTCGCCGACCCTGCCCCCGTCGCCTGCGCCGCAGCGAACTGGCGCAGCACCAGAGCCTGCCCCATGCCGGTGCCTGCGCCCAGCACCGCCAGCGTCCCGCCGGGTACAGGCTGCGCCGTCTGCGGATCGGACAGAACCGCCACGTGCAGGGCCTTCGCGCGCTCGATCGCGGCTGACCAGCCATGACTCCACACCTGCGCTTCAAGCTGCGCGGCAATCCGCGCCGCGTAAAGCGACAGCGCATAGAAGTCGTTGGCTAGCTCAACACGCGCAAGCTGAAAGCGCTGTGCAAGGCGCGCCGACTCGATGCTGTAGCCCAGGTTGGTAATCGTCGCGCGCTGCCCCCCTGCGGCTAGTGTCTCGACCGGGCCAGCGACCCCAAGTCCGATCGCCTGTGGGCGGGGTCGCGCCGCGACCTCGGGCAGTGAAAGGAAGCGTTCGACCATGTCTTCCAAGCAGGCGAAGGCGCGGCTGTCGTACTGCTGGCTGAACTCCACCTCTCCCGCGGCATCACAGACGGCGAGCAGCGTCTTGGTCCCCCCCAGATCCCCGGCCAATACAGTCATGGCGGAAGCTTATCAGAACCCCCCTGCCTCTCGCGCGCAGCGTGGCAGCCCACAGCCAACCCCTGTGGAATACCGATACCCATGCCAGCGCGAAGGACCGAACCGACCGCGTGGCCAGGCTTGGAACCGTCGCGGCGGCCGTAGTATCATCTCACCTAGCGTGTCAGCGTCGCACTCTGCCACATCGACCCACCGTCCCGATCGCCGTAGCCGGCGCGCCGCGGTCGTGCGCTCTGGGCTGGAGGGCCATCACGCGGTCGTGCCCGCCGGGAACCCGCTGGCCGACGGCCTCGTCCAATCCCTCGTTGAGCACATCGAGCATGCGCGCTGAGCCCACAGCTGGCGGTCCAGACCCGCTGGTCGGTCGCCGGGTTGGCGGCTATGCCATCACCCGTCGGATCGGCCAGGGTGGCATGGGCGTCGTCTACGAAGCCAAGCATGAGCGCATCGCGCAGCAGCGCGCCGCCATCAAGGTGCTGCACAAGGAGCTCTCTTCCGACGAAAAAGTGCTGCAGCGCTTCTTCATGGAAGCCAAAGCGATCAGCATGGCGCAGCACTCCAGCATCGTGAAGATCTTCGACTTCGGGCAGATCGACGACGGCACTGCCTACATCATGATGGAGTTCCTAGATGGCGAGCCGCTGCACGCCAGGATGGAGCGCGCGCAGCAAGCCCGCACCGGCCTGCCGCTCGGCCAGGTCGTCGAGCTGGGCCGTCAGAGCGCAACCGCCCTCGCGGTGATCCACGAAAAGAACATCGTCCATCGCGATCTCAAGCCCGAGAACATCTTCGTCGTCCCCGATCCCGTCGCGCCGCTTGGCGAGCGGGTCAAGCTGCTGGACTTCGGCATCGCCAAGTTCCTGGACGGCCCGGTGCGCAAGACGACGGTCGGCATGATCCTCGGCACGCCGCTTTACATGTCGCCCGAGCAGTGCGAAGGCAGCGA